>CAIVAR010000112.1 GCA_903904005.1 uncultured Anaeromyxobacter sp. | reverse complement strand
GCCTAGGTCGGTAACGCGCCTTTGTAGAGCCCCCTGCCAGTCCGTCCAGGCCTGCACCTCGAGTCCGTGGAGCACCCTGTGCTTGAGGAGCACCTCGGACGACGCGGCCGGCCCGGGCCCCTTGGCCACGAAGAGCCGCTTTTCCTCGGGAATCACGGTCAAGGTGAGGAAGGCGTCACCCGGACGGGGCTCGTCGTTCCACAGGTCGAGCTGGGAGGGGCGCTCGGCCGCCGGTCCGAAACGGGTCCAGCCGGCGTAGTAGGCGAGCTCGGCCGCCTCCTGGTAGCTCACCGGGTAGACGAACGGGTTCTCGGGCCGGCAGCCCGGCGGGTCGCCGACCGCGCCGCAGGCGAGCCCCGCGGCGAGGCGCGCCTTGGCGCCATACTCGCCCCAACCGCGGAACCGCTTCATCACCTCGCTGTCCGGAGGGATGAGGGTCGGGTTGCGGACCTCGAGGCCGAAGCCCACCGCGAAGATCATCCCCAGACCGACGGTGGTGGCGAGCAGCCCCTGCGACCAGGCCGGGCGCAGCCGGACCAGCATCGCCGCCCCGGCCCCGCACAGCCCCGGGTAGGCGAGCGCCGCCCAGTTGGCCTCCACCGGCCCTCGCGTCGCCGAGAGGAAGGTGACGAGGACGGGCGCGAGGGTGGCCACGGCGACCCGGATCGAGAAGGAGTCGCGCCCGCGAAGGAGCCGCCACGTGCCGAGCGGCAGCGCCACCAGCCCCGCGCCGCCGAGAAGACCGCCCAGGTACTCGAAGAAGGACCGAAGGCTCGCCCCGCTGGCAGTCCCGTGGCGCAGCTGCATGACGATGGTCACCCAGTCGTGGGAGGCGTTCCAGAGCAGGTTGGGCAGGAAGACCAGGATGGCCACCGCCCCCCCCAGCCAGGGCCAGGGCGAGGCCAGCTCGCGACGCAGGTCCCGGTCGAGGAGCACGAGCAGGAGGAGGGCGGGGGCGAGCAGGGCGGCGGAGTACTTGGAGAGGAGCGCGAGCCCCACCACCACGCCCGCGGGGAGCCAGCCCTTCCCCCTGGCCCGGGCCACGAGCCAGGTGCCCGCCGCGTAGGCCGCCTCCACCGGGGCGTCGGGGAGCGCCAGTCCGCCGGTGAGCAAGAGGATGGGGGAGGTTGCCGCCAGGATCGCGGCGACCGCCGGGACCCGGGGGTCGTCGGAGAGCTCCCGTCCGATGAGCGCGGCGAACACCACCGCCAGCGCGCCACAGGCGAGGAAGAGGATCCGCACGCCGAGCTCGCCGGGCAGAAGCGTGGTCCCGGCCCGGATGAGCCAGGCGACCATGGGCGGGTGATCGAAGTAACCCGTGGCCGGGCGGAGCGACCACATCCAGTAGTAGGCCTCGTCCGCGTAGAGATCGAGGCCGAGGAAGAGGAGCAACCGGAACGCCGCCGCGCCGAGCGCGATGGCCCAGACCGTCCTCATCCCCGAGCGTGAACCCTGCATGGCCGCGCATCTTACATGGGAGACGCCCCGCTCGCCCCTTGCCCGGAGGGGCGAAACGCCTTAGGTATCGCCTTTCCGTTCAAGCGGATGGAGCCCTCCACGTGACGTTCCGGGAAGCCGTCGAGAAGCGCGTCCTCGTCTTCGACGGGGCCATGGGGACCCAGATCCAGGGGTTCGACCTCAAGGCCTCCGACTTCGGGGGCCAGGAAGGGGCGAACGACCTCCTCACGCTGACCCGCCCCGACCTGGTCGAGGCCATCCACGCCCGCTACTTCGCGGCCGGCTGCGACGTGGTGGAGACCAACACCTTCGGGTCGTCCCGCCTCAAGCTCGACGAGTACGGGCTCGGCCACCGCACCTACGAGGTGAACTTCCGGGCCGCCATCCTGGCCCGCCGCGCCGCCGACCGGCACGCCTCGCCGGGGCAGCCCCGCTTCGTGGCCGGCTCCATGGGCCCCACCGGGATGCTGCCGTCCTCGTCCGACCCGGCCCTCTCCTCCATCACCGGCGACGCGCTCGAGAAGATCTTCTTCGAGCAGGCGCGCGCCCTCATCGACGGCGGCGCCGACGCCATCCTCATCGAGACCCAGCAGGACATCCTGGAGCTCCGGGCCGCGGTGCTCGGCGCCGACGCCGCGCGGCGCGAGGCGGCCCGGGACGTCTTCCTCATGGCGCAACCCACGCTCATCGACGCATCGGGGCGCATGCTGCTCGGCACCGACGTCTCGGCGGTGGTGGCCACCCTGGAGCGTCTGCCCCTCGACGCGGTGGGGATCAACTGCTCGACGGGTCCGGCGGAGATGCGGGAGAGCGTCCGCACCCTCTGCCAGAAGTCCTCCCATTTCGTCTCGGTGATGCCCAACGCCGGCCTCCCGGAGAACGTGAACGGGAAGGCCGTCTACAAGCTCTCGCCCGAGGGGCTGGCCGAGGCGCTGGCCGCCTTCGTCGCCGACCTGGGCGTCGACCTGGTGGGCGGCTGCTGCGGGACCACGCCGGAGCACATGCGAAGGGTCGCGGAGCGGATCCGCGCACTCTCCGCCCCGCGCCGCCGCCGCCCCCGGCCGCTCCCCGAGCTCTCCTCGGCCATGAAGTCGGTCCCGCTCGACCTGGAGCCGCGCCCGCTCATCGTGGGGGAGCGGGTGAACTCCCAGGGCAGCCGCAAGGTGAAGGAGCTCCTTCTCGCCGACGATTACGCCGGCCTGATCGAGATCGCCCGCGGCCAGGTGGAGGGCGGCGCGCACGTGCTCGACGTTTGCACCGCGCTGAACGAGCGCGAGGACGAGGCGGCGCAGATGCGCACCCTCTGCCGCCTGCTCGCCCAGAGCGTCGACGCCCCGCTCATGATCGACTCGACCGAGGCCGACGTGATCGAGAGCGCCCTCAAGGTCTATCCGGGGCGCTGCATCGTGAACTCGGTCAACCTCGAGAAGGGGGGCGAGCGGGTCCGCAAGGTGCTCCCGCTCGTGAAGCGCTTCGGGGCCGCGGTGGTCTGCATGACCATCGACGAGAAGGGAATGGCCCAGACCGCCGACCGAAAGGCCGAGATCGCCCGGCGCACGGTGGCGGTGGCCCGGGAGTACGGGCTCGAGCCCGACCAGCTGGTCTTCGACGCCCTCACCTTCACGCTGGCCACCGGCGGCGCCGAGTACCGCCGGAGCGCGGTCGAGACGCTCGAGGGCATCCGGCGCATCAAGTCGGAGAACCCCGGGGTCTTCACCACGCTGGGCGTCTCCAACGTGAGCTTCGGCCTCGCCAAGGCGGCGCGCGAGGTGGTGAACTCGGTCTTCCTCTTCCACGCGGTGCAGGCCGGACTCGACCTCGCCATCGTGAACCCCAAGGACCTGCGCCCCTACCCGCTCGTCGACGCGGCGGAGCGGGCGCTCGCCGAGGACCTGATCCTCGACCGGCGCGAGGACGCGCTGGCCCGGCTCATCGCCCACTTCGAGGGGAAGGCCCCGCAGGCGGCGGCCACCGCCGAGGTGCTCGGCGAGGGGCAGCCGGCCGAGCGGCGCCTCCACCTCCAGATCCTGCACCGCAAGCCGGAGGGCATCGAGGCGCTCATCGACGAGGCGCTCACCCGCCACGCCCCGGTCGTCGTGCTGAACGACGTGCTCCTGCCGGCCATGAAGGACGTGGGGGACCGCTTCGGCGCGGGCGAGCTCATCCTCCCCTTCGTGCTCCAGTCGGCCGAGGTGATGAAGCGGGCCGTCTCCTATCTCGAGAAGTTCCTCGACCGGGTCGAGGGGTCGACCAAGGGCACGGTCGTGCTCGCCACCGTCTACGGCGACGTGCACGACATCGGCAAGAACCTGGTGAAGACCATCCTCGCGAACAACGGCTTCACCGTGCACGACCTGGGCAAGCAGGTGCCGGTGGCCACCATCATCGAGAAGGCCGTCGAGACCGGCGCCGACGCCATCGGTCTCTCGGCGCTGCTCGTCTCCACCTCGAAGCAGATGCCCTACTGCGTGGAGGAGCTGGCGCGCCGGAACCTCTCGTTCCCGGTGCTCATCGGCGGCGCCGCCATCAACCGCCGCTTCGGCCTGCGCACGAACCTCCTGCCCGACGGCGTCCCCTACGCCGGCGGGGTCTTCTACGCGAAGGACGCCTTCGAGGGGCTGGAGCTGATCCAGGAGCTCGTCGACCCGGCGCGGCGGGAGGCCCTGCGCCGGAAGACCGTGGAGAAGGCGCTGCAGGCCCGCAATGCGCCGGTGGCAGAGGCTGCGCCGCAGGCGCCGGCGCCGCGGAGCAACGTCGTCCCCGTCGAGCGGCCACCCGCCCCGCCCTTCTGGGGAACGCGGGTCGTCCCGTCGGGCGCGATCCCGCTCCCCGACCTCTGGCCGCACCTCGACCTCCCCGAGCTCTTCAAGCTGCAGTGGGGCGTGCGGGCGAAGGGGGAGGAGTACGAGCGGATGATCCGGGAGGAGTTCGGGCCGAAGCTCGAGGAGCTGAAGGCCGAGGTCCAGTCGAAGGGCTGGCTCACCCCGAAGGTGGTCTACGGCTACTTCCCCTGCCACGCCGACGGCAACGAGCTCGTGATCCTCGACCCCGAGCACCGGCGCGAGGAGCTGGTGCGGCTCTCCTTCCCCCGCCAGCCCGACGAGCGGAACCTCTGCCTCGCCGACTACTTCCGCACCGAACGGGGCGGAGACGTGGTGGCCTTCCAGGTGGTGACCGTGGGCGACCAGGCGTCGAAGGTCGCCGAGGCAATGCAGGAGAAGGGGGACTACGCCCGGGCCCTCTTCCTCCACGGCCTTGCGGTGGAGACCGCCGAGGCCCTCGCCGACTTCTGGCATGCGCGGGTGCGCGCCGAGCTCGGCATGGCGGCCGACCAGGGCAAGCGCTACTCGCCCGGGTACCCGGCCTGGCCGGAGCTCACCGACCAGCGGAAGCTCTGGAAGCTCCTCGACCCCGAGCGGAACATCGGGGTCTCCCTCACCAGCGCCGACCAGATGGTGCCGGAGCAGTCCACGTCCGCCGTGGTCCTGCACCACCCGGGGGCGGTCTACTACACCGTGAAGGGCGCGGTGCCGGTGGCGTGATCCCGTGATCCCGGCACTGCTCCTGGCCCTCGCGCTCGGCGAGGCGGTACCGGCGCCCCCCCCGGAGGTCCCCGCCGCGCTCACCTTCGCCGACGCGGTTCGCATCGCACGCGACCGTTCCCCGGACGTGGCCCTCGCCGACGCCGGCGTGGCCGCGGCCCGCGCCCAGGCGCGCATCGCGTCGGCGCTTCCCAACCCGGCGGCCTCCTTCATGGCGGGGTGGTCGGCCCAGTGCGGGGACCCCGGGTGCAACCTCCCCACCTACGTGGCGACGCTCGGCGACCAGGGTGCGGTGGCCTTCCTCGTCACCGGCCAGCGCGGGCTCGCCGGCGACGCCGCCGCCCAGGGCATCCGGGCGGCCGAGGCGAGCCGGCTGGACGCGCTGCGCAACCTCGAGTTCGAGGTGAAGCGGCAGTTCGTGGCCACCTCGGTGGCCTGGCGCGGGCTGGGCTTCGGACGGCGCGAGGCGGTTCGCGCCCGCGCCGCGGTGGACCTGGGACGGAAGCGGCAGGCGGCGGGCGAGATCTCGGCGAACGACCTCTCCCGTCTCTCCCTCCTCCTGCTCCAGGTCGAGCAGGCCATCGACCAGACGGAGTTCGGGCACGAGGAGGCGCGGCTGCTCCTCGCGCAGCTCCTCGGGATGGACGACGCTGCCCCCACCTTCACCGTGGTGACGGGCCCGACGGAGTCGGCCGAGCCACCGCCCTCGCTCGGCGTGGCGACGCTCCCGGCGCTGCTCGCCGAGGCCCGGCAACGGCGCCCCGATCTGGCTGCGGCCCGGGCGCAGGTCGAGGCGGCGCGCGCCTCGGCCGAGCTGGCGCGCAGGCGGGTCTTCCCGCAGTTCCAGCTCCAGGCCCAGTACGCGCAGCAAGGGGCGCCCGGCGGGTGGTTCACACCGCCCACCGCGTCGTTCGGCCTCTCCCTCCCGCTGCCCTTGCTCGACCAGCAGCAGGGGCAGATCGGCGCCGCCGACGCCGGGGTGACCACCGCGGAGGCCAACCTCCGGAAGGTGGAGGTACAGGTGGCCGCAGACGTCGGGACCGCGTTCGCCGCCTTCCAGGCGACGAGGCGGCAGGCACGCCGCGCCGAGCAGGAGCTGCTCGCGCTCTCCCGCGACGTCCGGGACGTGGTGGGCGAGGAGTACGCGCAGGGGGTGGCGAGCCTCCTCGACTACCTCGACACGCAGCGATCCCGGATCCGGAACGAGGTCGAGTACCTCGGCACGCTCCAGAGCTTCTGGACCGCCGTCTTCCAGGTGGAACGTGCGGTGGGGACGAGTTACCTGCCCTGACCGGGTACGCCCCGAGGGCCCTCCCCTTCCCCACATTCCATCCACACCGGAAGCGCAGGTTTTCCACCAGGAAATTCGGCCTTTTCCACCGGTCCCCTACGGTGACCCCGTCGGACCCGCCTGCTAGCATCCGCGCCGTTCATGGGCGAGCCACTGGCACTGCGCGGCGTTCGCGATCTTCCACACAACCTCGAGGCGGAGCAGGCGGTCCTGGGAGCGGTGCTCCTCGACGAGACCGCCTTCGATCAGGTCGCGCCCATCCTCAAGTCGGAGGACTTCTACGCGCTGGCCCACCAGCACGTCTTCTCCGCCTTCGAGGAGCTGGCCAAGGAGTCGCGCAAGATCGACCCGGTGCTGGTGCAGCAGCGGCTCGACGCGAAGGGGCTCCTCGGCGCGCAGGTCCCGAGGGAGCTCGTCTTCGGGCTCGCCGCCTCGGTCGGCTCGTCGTCCAACGCCACCCACTACGCCGAGGCGGTGAACGAGCTGGCGCGGCTGCGCCGCATGATGCTCACCGCCCAGCGGGTGGTGGAGCGGGGCTACGAGGCCGGCCCGCGGGTGCGCGACTTCCTCGAGCAGGCGCAGCAGGACGTCTTCGGCGCGGCCCAGGGCAACACGCTCGAGACCATGAAGCCCTTCGCCGAGGCGATGGGCGCCGCCCTCGACCGGCTCGAGGCCATCCACGCCCGGGCCAAGGCCGGGCTCTCCCACGTCACCGGCGTGCCCACCGGGCTCCCCTGGCTCGACGACCAGACCCTCGGGCTGCAGCCCGGCACGCTCTGCATCCTGGCCGCGCGCCCGTCGGTGGGAAAGACCGCGCTCGCCCTCAACATCGCCGCCCACGCGGCCACCAAGGGGGAGAAGAAGGTCGTCTTCTTCTCGCTGGAGATGCCCTCCGACCAGCTGGCGCTGCGCCTCCTCTCCTCCGAGGCCAAGCTCGACAGCGAACGGGTCTCCAAGGGCAAGCTCGCCCAGCACGACTGGGACCGCATCATGGTCCAGGGCGAGAAGCTCATGGGCGCGCCCATCTGGTTCGACGACAGCTTCATGCTCTCGCCGGTCGAGCTCCGCTCCAAGTGCCGGAAGCTCAAGCGCGAGAGCGGCCTCGACCTCGTGGTGGTCGACTACCTGCAGCTCATGCACGCGCCGTCCGACCGGGCCAGCCAGTCGCGCGAGCAGGAGATCGCCACCATCAGCCGGTCGCTCAAGGCGCTCGCCAAGGAGCTTCAAGTCCCGGTGGTGGCCCTCTCGCAGCTCAACCGCGCGGTGGAGAAGCGCAAGGGGGAGCGCCCCATGCTCGCCGACCTGCGCGAGTCGGGCGCCATCGAGCAGGACGCCGACGTGGTGATGTTCCTGCACCGCCCCGAGCCGGAGGCCGAGGGTGGCCAGGACGCCATCAACTCCGACGTGCAGGACATCGAGCTCATCCTGGCCAAGCACCGCCAGGGGCCCACCGGGCTCATGTCCCTCGTCTTCTTCCGCAAGCACACCTTCTTCGCCGAGAAGAAGCGCGACGGAGGGTAGGTGCCGGCTCGGCGGGTCGTGGTCGCGCTGGTCGGGTTCGGGCCGGCGATCCTCTGGGTGATCGCGCTGACGCTGCACTTCCAGGTCGTGCTCGGACCGTGGCGGGCGCTGGCGGTCGCGGCCTTCACCGGGCTCGGCGTGCTCGGGCTCTCCTCCCTCGTGCTCGCCTGGACGCCGTCCTTGCTCGAGCGCGCCGGGATGCGGCGGGCCGGGGCGTGGCTGCGGCGGTACTGGGACGAGGACGCGCGGTAGGGGTCAGCCGCGCAGGGCCCGGTCCAGGTACCGCTCCACCACCCGCTTGGCGCGGCGGACCGCCTCCTCGAGCGGGAACCCGCGGGCGAGGAAGCCCGCCGCCGCCGAGGCCAGCCGGCAGCCGGTGCCCCGGGCGGTCCCGGGACGGCGCCGCCCGCGGATGCGAACCATGGTGCGACCGCGCACGAGCAGGTCGACCGGCTCCCCCTCCCGGTGCCCGCCCTTCACGAGCACGGCCCGGGACGGCAGCTCCCGGGCGGCGCGGACCGCCTCCTCCTCCGTTCCGAGGGGGCGGCCGGCGAGCGCCTCGAGCTCGGGCCAGTTGGGGGTGGCGAGCGTGGCCCGCGCGAGGAGCGCATCGAGCGCCGCGCGGGCGTCCCCGGCGTCGAGCAGCGAGAGGCCGGAGGAGGCGAAGAGCACCGGGTCGACGACGAGCGGCACCCGCGCGAGCGGGCGCTCGGAGAGACGCTCCGCCAGCGCCGACGCGTTGGCCGCGCTCCCCAGCATCCCCGTCTTCACCGCCCGTGGAATCTCCCCGCCGCCGTCGAGCAGCGCATCCACCTGGGCGAGGAGCAGGTCCGGCGCCGTCGGAACCGACGCCCTTGCCCCCCGGGGCCCCTGCGCGGTGAGCGCGGTCGCCACCGCCCAGCCGCGGGCCCCCGCGGCGGCGAGCGCCTCGAGGTCGGCCACGAGCCCGGCCCCGCCGCTCGGGTCGAGCCCGGCGCAGACCAGCACCCGCGGCGGGTGGACGGAGATCTTCACCGGCGCTCCGCCGCGGCCCGGACCAGGCCGGAGAGGATGGCGAGGTGGCGGGGATCGCTCGCCGCCAGAACCTCCGGGTGCCATTGCACACCCAGCGCGAAGGGGTGCCCGGAAAGCTCGATCGCCTCGACCACGCCGTCGGGCGCCCGTCCGGTCACGGCCACGCCCGCGCCCGGGAGGCGCACCGCCTGGTGGTGGGTGCTGTTCACCATTAGTGTTCCGGGGGCGGCGAGCCGCTCGAGCAGGCTCCCCGGCGCCACCTCGACGGCATGGCTCGGGACGTCCTTCGGGGGTGGCTGCTCGTGCGAGACCCCGAGGTCGTCGGGCAAGTCCTGGTGGAGCGTGCCGCCCTTCACGACGGCGAGCAGTTGCATCCCGCCGCAGACGCCGAGCACCGGCATCCCGGCGGCGAGCGCGCCTTCGATCATGGCCTCCTCGAACGCCGTGCGCCCGGGCCGGGAGGGACCGCATCCGGGGCGGCGCACCTCCCCGTAGCGCTCGGGCGGGATGTCGAAGTCGCCGCCGGCGACGAGGAGCCCGTCGCAGGCCTCCAGATATTCCCCGGCGAGCGACGGCTCCCCGAAGGGGATCGGCAGCGGGAGCCCACCCGCCCGCGCCACCGCGGCGGCGTAGGCGCGGGGCTGCTCGTACCGGCCGGAGAGGTTCACGTCGAGGGGGATGGCGATGCGGGGGCGGCTCATGCCCGGCCTCCCGCGCCCTCGGCGAAGCGTGCGGAGAGCAGCGCCGCCCGCCCGGCCACGTCGCCGCGGGAGAGTAGATCCTCGATGATCGCCGCTGCGGCCGCGCCTGCCGCCGCCACCTCGGCGACGTTTCCCAGGGTGATGCCCCCGATGGCCACCACCGGAGCGCCCAGGGCACCGGCCAGCTCGTGGAGTGCCGGCAGGCCGCGGGGCGCGGCGGCGATCTCCTTCGAGCGGGTCGAGAACATGGGGCCGAAGCCCACGTGATCGGCGCCGGAGGCGATGGCGGCACGCGCCTCGTCGAGGGTGCGGGTGCTCCTGCCCACGAGCAGCGCAGGCCCCACGATGCGGCGGGCCTCGGCGGCGGGGAGGTCCTCGTCCCCCACGTGGACCCCGTCGGCGCCGGCCAGGACCGCGAGATCGGCCCGGTCGTTCACGATGACGAGCGCCCTCCCCCTCACGAGCGCCACGATCTCCCGGGCCGCCTCGAGCACCGCGCCGGCCGGCGAGGACTTCATCCGGACCTGGACGACGCCGGCGCCGCCCGCCACCGCGAGCCGCGCACGCCCGATCGGGTCCTCGTCGCCGACGATGGCGTAGAGCCCGCGCAGGCGGGCGATCCGCGATCCGTGCGGACTGGTGAAATCCTCCATGACGGGGCACATTTGCACGTCGCTTGACGCGCCGGCAAGCCGGGCCTATTTTCCCGCCTCCCCAGCAGATCGCCCTAGAAGAAGGATCCATGCCCGACACGTTCGACAACAAGATCATCGACAAGCGCGTCGCTCGTCGCTACGTCCGCAAGGGCATCCTCGACGAGAAGGACTTCGAGAAATATCTGAAGGCCCTCCCCGACGTCGCCGACCAGGCCGTTCCGGTCGAGTCGGAGGTCGAGCACGTCGAGACGGACGAGGACTAGTGCGAGCCGGCGCGGCCCTGTGCGGCGCCCTCGCGCTCCTCCTCCTCCCCCGGGCAGTCCCGGCAGAGGCCTCGTCCACGCTCCCGCGCGCCGAGCCTCGTCCCCCATCCGAGCGCCGAACCCCCGTCGTCGTCGCCGCCGAGAAGTCGCGGGGCGCGGTGGTGAACGTGTCGGCCGAGGAGCTCGTCCGGGTCCGCGTGCCCACCCCGGGCGCCGACATGGGGCAGCTCCTCTACGAGGAGTTCTTCGGCAAGCCCCGCTTCCGCAGCGGCTACGCGGTCACCTCGCTGGGCAGCGGCGTCGTCGTCTCGCCCGACGGGTTCATCCTCACCAACGCCCACGTGGTGGAGCGCGGCGCCCGCTTCCGGGTGCAGCTGCTCGACGGACGCGAGCTGCCGGCCCGCGTCGTCGGCACCGACCCCGCCTCCGACCTGGCGGTCCTGCGGGTGGACACCCAGGAGAGGCTCCCCTTCCTCGCCGCCGGCCGTTCCGACGACCTCATGATCGGCGAGACGGTGATCGCCATCGGCAACCCCTTCGGGCTCGCCCACACGGTCACCACCGGCGTGGTCTCCGCGCTCCACCGGAAGGTCGGCGACCCGCGCCGCCAGCTCTTCGACATGGTGCAGACCGACGCCTCCATCAACCCCGGGAACTCGGGCGGACCGTTGGTGAACATCCAGGGGCAGCTCATCGGGGTGAACACCGCCATCCTCGGCGACCGCAGCGCCGGCATCGGCTTCGCCATCCCCATCGACCGTGCGCTCCGCGTCGCCGAGGACCTGATCCGCCACGGCGAGGTCCGGGAGGGCTTCACCGGCATCGCCGTCCGGGACGAACCGGTCAAGTCGGATCGGATCGGCGGCGACCGGATGCGCGTGCAGGTGAGCGGGGTCGAGGCGGGATCGCCGGCCACGGCCGCCGGCGTCCGGAAGGGCGACGTGGTCGAGTCGGTGGGCGACGCCGCGGTGGAGAGCGCCGCCGAGTACCGCTTCCGCGTCCGCGACGTGCCGGTGGGCGGGACCGTCCGGCTCGGCCTCCTGCGCGGCAAGGAGCGGGTCCAGGTGGCGCTCCGCACCGTGGAGCTCTCGCCGGAGCGGGCCGAGCAGCAGGTCCTGCAGCGAACCGGACTCACCCTGGGCGAGGAGAAGGTCCGCGGCGGCTCGGTGGTGGTCGTGAAGTCGGTGCGGCGCGGCAGCCCCGCCGCCGAGACCGGGCTGCAGGCCGGCGACTGGATCCGCGAGGTGAACTCCCTCGAGATCGGCTCGCTGGCGGACTGGCGGAAGGCGGCGGGCCAGGCACGGCGCGCCGGCCAGCTCGTCCTGCTCGTCCAGCGCGGCTTCGCCGCCGAGCGCGTCACCTTCGTTGTGGACTAGGATGGCGCCATGACCGACGCCCCGAACCCCGGCCCCGTGGACTTCGGAACCTTCGTCCTGTCGCTCGGCTCCTCCGCGCTGGTGCACCTCGGCGAGATCCACCACCCCGAGACCGCGGAGGCGAAGGAGAACCTCTCGATGGCGCGCCAGACCATCGACCTCCTCGCCATGCTCGAGGAGAAGACCCAGGGGAACCTGACCCCGGAGGAGTCGCGCTTCCTGCGCGACCTCCTCGCCGACCTGCGGCTCAAGTTCGTCGAGAAGAGCCGCGGCGGCGGCCCGCGGCCGGGCTAGCGGCTACAAACCCGCCTCGACGAGCGACTCGGCCAGCTTCCGGATGAGCTCGCGGCGCAGCACGCGGCGGGTTCGGGCCAGCGCATCGGGGTCGCAGGACGGACGGCGGGTCCGGCGGGAGGCGGCCTCCACCACCCAGGCGATCCGGCGGGGATCGAGGCGGGCCGGCTCGCGCCGGCGACGCTTCAGGAAGAACCCGATCCCCCGCTGATCGAGCACGCGGTGGAGCGAGCGCCGGGCTTCGGCGGTGAGGGTGAGATCGACGACGTTTTCCACGGACCGATCTCTAGGATCGATCGCGGAGACGATCCACTTTCCTTCCCCCGGGGCTCAAAACTGGACAGCGGGGACGAGCCGATCCGGGAACAGGCGGGCGCGCACCCGGGGATCGGGCTCGTGCGGAAGCGTGACGAGCACCCGCACCCCGGTGAGCCGCTCGATCTCCGCGGCATTGTGCGGCTCGGAGGGATCGGCGGCCGCGACGACGCGGTTCAGCACCACGCCGGCCACGGCGAGACCGCGCGCCCGCAGCGCCTCGCAGGTGAGGGCCGTGTGGTTCACGGTGCCGAGACCGGCGCGGGCGACGACCAGCACCGGGAACCCCAGGGCCACCGCCAGGTCGGCGCAGGTGTGCCCCTCCGCGAGCGGCACGAGCAGGCCGCCCGCCCCCTCCACGACGAGGGTGGCGTGTCGGCGCAGGAGCTCTGCCGCGCAGGCGAGCATGCGATCGAGCCGGATCTCCACGCCGGCGAGGCGCGCAGCCACGGCGGGCGCGAGCGGGGCCGCGAGCGTGTAGGGGCAGACGAGCTCGGCCGGATCTCCTCCTCCGGCCGCCTCGCGCAGCCGGTCGGCGTCGGTCGGGACCCCCGCCTCGACGCCCGACTGGGCCGCCTTCATGGCGCCGACGTCGAGGCCGCGCGCCCGTGAGCCCACGACGATCGCCGCGGCCACCTCGGTCTTGCCGACGCCGGTGTCGGTCCCGGTGACGAAGAGCCCTCTCACGGGAGGCGCGCCACCGCCGCGTCGATCGACTCGCGGGTGATGCGCCCGAGCTCGGCGAGCTGCCCGGCCGTCATGGCCAGCGGGGGCATGAGCACGACCACGTTGCCGAGCGGCCGGAGGATGGCCCCGCGGCTTCGGGCCTCGAGGGTGACCTGGTGGCCGGCCCGGAGCTCGAAGGCGTACTCCTCCCGGGTCGCCCGGTCGCGCACCAGCTCGATGCCCACCATGAGCCCGCGGCGGCGGATCTCCCCCACGTGCGGATGGGCGTGGAGCGGCGCGAGCGCCCGGGCGAGCGCCTCGCCCTTCCCGGCGAGCCCGGCCAGGACGTCGCGGTCCCGGAAGAGGCGAAGGCTCGCCACCGCAGCGGCGCAGGCGAGCGGATTGCCGGTGTAGGTGTGTCCGTGGAAGAAGGTGCGCCGGGAGGCGAACGGGCCCAGGAACGACTCGAAGACCTGCTCGGTGGTCAGCGTGGCCGCGAGCGGCAGGTAGCCGCCGGTGAGCCCCTTCGCGACGGTGAGGATGTCGGGCCGGACCCCCTCCTGCTCCACCGCGAACATCGTCCCGGTGCGGCCGAAGCCGGTGGCCACCTCGTCGCACACGAGGAGCGCCCCGTGCCGGTCGCAGATCTCCCGCATCCGGCGCAGGTAGCCCGGGGGCTGGACGATCATCCCGTCGGCCCCCTGCACGAGCGGCTCGATCACCAGCGCCGCCACCTTCCCGGCGTGGGCCTCGAAGACCCGCTCCACCTCGTCGGCGCAGGCCATCGCGCAGTCCGGCCAGGCCTTCCCGAGCGGGCAACGGTAGCAGTAGGGCTGGGGCGCGTGGCGCACCGGAAAGAGGAGCGGCTTGAAGATCCGGTGGAAGAGGTCGATCCCGCCCACCGAGACCGAGCCGATGGTGTCGCCGTGGTAGCCGCCGCGGATGGCCACGAACTCCTTGCGCTCGGGGTCGCCGCGCAGCTGGAAGTGCTGGTAGGCCATCTTGATGGCGATCTCGGCGGCGGTGGCCCCGGCGTCGGAGAAGAAGACGCGGGTGAGCCCCTCCGGTGCGACGGCGACGAGGGCCTCGGCGCATTCGATGGAGGCGGTGGAGGCGAGGCCGAGCAGCGTGGTGTGGGCGATCCGGCCCAGCTGATCCGTGATGGCCCGGTCGATCTCCGGCACCCGGTGGCCGTGCACGTTGCACCACAGCGACGACACGCCGTCGAGGTAGCGCCGTCCCAGCGTGTCGACGAGGTGGACGCCGTCCCCCGATTCGATGACGACGGGGTCCTCCTCCAGCCACTCCTGCATCTGGGTGAAGGGGTGCCAGAGGTGGCGGTGGTCGGCGGCGGCGAGCCGCTCGTGCCGGGCGCGCGCGGCCGCGCCGGCGTCGGTGTCCTGGGCCATGGGGCGCACAAGCTAGCCCAGGGGCGCCCCGCGGGGAAGGCGGGCGTGCGGTCAGCGGATCAGCAGCTGGATCTCGTCGATGTTCCGCGGCTTCGAGTCCATGATCAGGAGGAGACGTTGACCATCCGTGAAATAGGGATCCCCGGTGAGGTTGTGGCGCGGCGCGTCCCGCGGGGCCGCCCCCACCCCGGGCACGAAGGCCACCTTGGAGAGGTAGCCGGTCATGACCAGGTCCTGCAGGAGGTAGTCGCGGTCCTCGTCGATGTCGGGATCGATCTTGTGCGTGGTCAGGTACCAGGAGTGGATGGTGAAGCGGACGCCGATGTCCCGGCTCACCTGCCCCACCCAGACCGGCCTCCCCTGCAGCGTGAAGGGGGCGAGCCAGACCCGGAGGTGGTTGCGCCGATCGATGTCGTTCCTGGGCTTCTGCAGCGCGGCGTCCTGGGGACGGCCGAAGAGGTAGAGCGGGCTCACCGGCGAGGTCCGGTAGGCCGAGCCGAGGAGGAACGCCTTCACGCTCTTCCAGGCCGATTGCGCGTCGAAGGGCTCGGTGAGGTTCCACCCCCGCTGCACGAGGGGGAAGGCGACCTCCCGCCGGGCTCCGACGATGACCAGGTTGAGCGGGTCGGCGAGCGGCCTGCCCTTCTCGTCCGCCGCACAGCAGGGGAGCTTCTCCAGCTCGGTGAGGAGGGAAGGGAAGTCGAGGTCCCGGACCTGTGACTTCGGGTAAAGGGCGTCGAACTTGACCTTCTGGAAGTCCCATCGCTCGCCGGGCACCTGGGAGACGAAGCGGAACTCGCGGACCTTGTCGTCGTCCAGGATCTGGATCCGGACGTAGCCGGTCCCCTGGCCGTCGTGGGTGTAGACGAATCCGCGCGCCGTTCCCCAGGCAGGAACCTCGAGCGGCATCGCGCCCTGGAGCAGGTGCTCGGCGATGGCGTGGTTCCGGTCCCACCGCCACCACCTCTGGAACATGTAGGCCACCTCGTAGGGCGCGAAGTAGGCCGGGTCGGTCCCGATCGGGAAGTACCAGGCGCTCCGGTCGGACCGGTTCTCGATCTCCACCCAGATCGGCCGGACGCCCTTCGTCTCGAGGTCGACGCCGAGGAACCGGCGGGACTCCTCCCCCGAGAGGGCGGCGGTGGAGACGCGGAAATCGGCGTCCTCCCTCGTCTCCATGCGGTTGCGGAAGGGGGCGCCGTCGTGCGGCTCCGGCGCGAAGGAACCGCAGCCGGCGAGGAGGGCGGTGACGAGGAGGATGGCGGGCTTCGGGGTTCGCATCGTGGGGCGGTCTCCTCGTCGGAGGCTAACGCGACGGCGCCCGCGGCGGCGCGGCACCTCGCCGGCGTCCCCTGAAGATGGCACACCGCTATCCGACCCATCAGGGACTTCTGGCCGGGCCTCCCAAGCTGGACGTGCCGCACGGCGAATGAGCGCTTCGGGGGAAAACTTTTGATGATTTGAATCAACTCATTTTTCCAGAGGATCGGCGCCCCCTTGGCCGAGACCCCGGGAAACCGTCCCGAAGGCCGTTGATCCGAGATCCGTTTACTTACGTCGTTCTGGATGTTTAGCCGGCATTCGTGTCCCCGGATGACGGGACGCCTCGCTCCCCCCGGTCGCGTGTATCCACCTGCGGGGAAGTTCGTGGACTGGTCCTGTCCACATCTCGTCACCCTCCAAGGTGGGAACTCGGAGGGGGCGGGCGACGAGGGGAACGCGGCCGAGAGGCCGCATTGCGGAGGGCGCATGAAGCCAGTCGAGCGGAAGTCCGGTGGGCGTGTGGTCGTCGGGCCTATTTCACTCATGGTAACGGTCGTGGCCGGACTCGCGCTGGCTGCGCCCCTCCCGGCGCGGGGCGCCGTCGCCTGCGCCCGTACCCTCACCGCCGACGTCATCGTGTTCGACCAGCCGCTCATGTACAACCGGCTCGGCGCCCAGAACGTGAACGGCATCATGTACGCACTGCGCCGGGACGTGGTGGAGCTCTCCTGCCGCCCCGATCCGGTCACCGGCGCCGTGTCCTGCACGCCGGGCCGTCCGCTCGCCGCGGGCGGCGCCGCCCTGGCGGGAAAGGTCGCGCTTCGTCCCGACAAGCGGCCGCGCCCGCTCGTCCTCCGCGTCGCCGCCGGCGACTGCCTGCAGGTGAGCTTCGCCAACCTGCTCGCCCCGGCCGCCAACACCACCAACCCCCCGGCCGGCTTCGCGCTTCCTCCCGTCAACGACCAGGTGACGAGCCGCATGGCGGGTTTCCACGCCCAGGGCATGCAGCTCGTGACCGGGATCGGCGACGACGCCTCCGCGGTGGGCGCCAACGGTTCCAGCCTCGTCGCCCCGGGCGGCTCCGCCCGGTACACCTTCTTCGCCGAGAAGGAGGGCACGTTCCTCGTCACCAGCTTCGGCGCCACCTTCGGAAGCGACGGGTCGGCGGGCAACAGCGCCAACGGGATGTTCGCCGTCATCAACGTGGAGCCCGCGGGTGCGCGGTTCTACCGCAGCCAGGTCACGGAGGAGGAGATGCGCCTCGCCTCCACCGGCCGGACGGCCGATGGCCAGCCCGTGCTGGACTACGAGGCTACCTATCCGGCCGCTCCGGGAACGGGCGTGCCGGGCGCGGCCACCACCGCCGCCGCCGCCGCCGGGGCCACTTTCGTCCCGGTTGGCCAGGATCCGACCACGCTCGCCGCCGCCTTCCCGGCCACCGGCCGGGCACGACTCGTCCCGCCGGCCGCGTCGACGACGCTGGCCGCCGAGACCTTCTCCTACGCCATCGACCCCGCCTCCCCGTCCGGATTCACGCTGTCCGGGACCGGGACCCCCTCCGCCGTGACCGCGGCGGACGTCACGCCGGCCTCGACCGGCATCGGCATCTCCCAGGACGCCGCCCAGAGGACCGCCCCCTTCCCCGCCGACGGGTACGTGACGCTGCCGGGCGCGACCTTCCATTACACCCTCGGCGCGGCCGACCCGGCCACCCTCCTCCTCGACCCCGGCGTCGTGCCCCCGGCCTCCTGGCCGGCCGGCACCGCCCTGCAGTTCACCGACGCGACGGGGCTCCCCGTCACCGTCCCGCTCGCCCTCGCGCAGGCCTGGCCGGCCGGCGCGACGGTGCAGGCCGTCGACGCGAACGGGGCGCTCCTCTCCGTCGCCGTCCCGAACGTCTGGGCCCGGGAGGGCAAGGCCGGGCTTCCGGTGCTCAACATGCTGAAGGGCGCGGAGCTCGTCCACTCCGACCTGAACGCGGTCATCACCGGCGGGGGCCCCTCCGGGAAGTTCGACCCCTCGACCTACCCGCTCGAGAGCGTGGGCAAGGTGAACCCGAGCATCCCCACCCGGCTCGAGCCGTTCCGCGAGTACACGGTGGTCTTCCACGACGAGATGGCGGTCTCCAATGCCTTCCCGCTCTGGTATGCGCCCACCGTGAATGGCGTGGCCAACCCGCTGGCGCACACCCTGCACGCCGTCGGCGACGTCTTCCAGGTGAACTACGGCTCGGGTGGCGTCGGCTCCGAGGTCATCGCCAACCGGCTCGGCGTGGGCCCCATGCACGACTGCCTGGACTGCGTGTACGAGGAGTTCTTCCTCACCTCGTCGGCGGTCGGCGACCCGGCCATGCTCGTGGACATCCCCGCCAACTTCGGGCTCGAGGCCTGCGCCCCGTCGGGCGCCAACTGCCCGGCCACGGCGATGGGGCCCAAGGCCACGCGCGCCTACTACCCGGACGACCCGTCGAACGTGCACCACAGCTACATCAGCGACTTCGTGAAGTTCCGGAACGTGCACACCGGCAAGGAACACCACATCTTCCACCTCCACAACCACCAGTGGCTCTTCAACCCCAACGACGACAACTCGAACTACCTCGACGCCCAGGGCATCGGCCCGGGCGGCGGCTACACCTACGAGATCAACTTCGGCGGCTCGGGGAACCGCAACAAGAGCGCGGGCGACGCCATCTTCCACTGCCACTTCTATCCCCACTTCGCCCAGGGCATGTGGGAGCTGTGGCGCATCCACGACGTCCTCGAGACCGGGACCCCGCTCGACGTGTCGGCGGGGGGCTTCCACGCCACCCCCTTCGGCCTGCGGGACGGGACGCCCGCGGTGGACCCCGCCGGCGGGCGCGCCCGCGCGCTCCCCGACGGCGAGATCGTCGCCGGCACGCCCATCCCCGCCGTGGTCCCCCTGCCGGGCCGGCCGATGGCGGTGATGCCCGGCAAGGTCACGGTGGTCCCCAAGGTCTCGAAGGGCATCACGGTGGGGAGCAACGCCAAGGTGGCACGCCCGCGCAACGCCACCACCTGCGACTCGGGTGATCCGGCCGCCGCCTGCACCGACCCCGCCAACGTCCACGCCACGCTCAACCCGAAGGGCATCCGGAACCCGGGCTTCCCGTTCTGGATCGCCGGGGTCGAGAGCATCGTCGGGCAGCGCATGCCTACCCCTCCGCTCGACATGGCTGGCTCGGCCGGCGGCTGGGACGGCGGCCTCCCGCGCCACGCGCTCGACGGCTACGCCGCCTCGGGTTGCCCCACCGGCGCCACGCGGGGCGCGTGCTCGGTGAGCAAGCAGTCGCACCTCGACATGACCAAGGAGGTCCACCTGGCCGCCCCGGTCTGGTTCCCGGAGGACGGAACCGATCTCGAGAAGGCGGCCATGGCTTTCCATGCCCGCCGCGAGCACGCCAGCACCACCGTCCTCCTCGACGGCTCCACCACCGCCGGCGCCTTCGTGACCAACGGGTCGGGGCGGCCGGTCCCGGGCGCGCCCTTCCACGATCCGTGCGTCGACGACCGGGGGCGCCTCCTCTCCGCCGGCGTCACCGGCCAGTTCTTCGACGGCCTGGGTGGCACCGGCATCACCGGGTCCTCGCCCTTCAACGCCGACACGCCGCGCGTCTACAAGGGCGCCAACATCCAGTTCGACGTCGTCCTGAACAAGCTCGGCTACCACTTCCCCCAGGAGCGCATCCTCACGCTCTGGGAGGACGCGGTTCCCACCATCCAGAAGAAGCGCGCCCCGGAACCGATGGTGCTGCGCATGAACACCTTCGACTGCGTGATGTACCAGCACACCAACCTGGTGCCCGCGATCTACGAGCTCGACGACTACCAGGTCCGCACCACCACCGACATCATCGGCCAGCACATCCACCTGCCCAAGTGGGACCTCACCACCACCGACGGCTCGGCCAACGGCTGGAACTACGAGGACGGCACGCTGTCGCCCGACGCGGTCCGCGAGCGCATCCACGCCATCAACGCCTTCAACCCGTCCGGCGCCGGAAACCCCACCGACAGCGCGAACCGGCCGCCCAACACGCCGCTCGCGGCGGCCAAGCACCCCTTCTTCCCGGCCGCCAGCCCCGGAGGGCTCGACTGGACGGGGGCCCGGACCACGCTTCAGCGCTGGTTCTCCGACCCGGTCGTCAACGTGGACGGCCAGCACCGCGGCCTGGGCATCATCTTCACCCACGACCACTACGGCCCCTCCACCCACCAGCAGGTGGGGCTCTACGCGACCGTGCTCACCGAGCCGCCCGGCTCCACCTGGGTGCACAACGAGACCGGCGTGCCGTTCTACACGCGCCCCGACGGCGGGCCCACCAGCTGGCAGGCGGCCATCCTGGCCGGCCCCGACAGCTACCGCGAGTTCTACTTCGAGTACTCCGACTTCCAGCACGCCTACGAGCCCGGCGTGTACGTCGGCCGCGACCAGTGGGGCGGCCTGGGTGCTGCTCCTGACGCGAACAGCTTCCGGCGCGCCGTGAACCCGTCGGTGAAGAAGATGCACTCCACCCCCTTCCCCGACCTCCTCACCTTCCCCTCGGTCTGCCCGAGCGGCCTGCCGCGCCCCTGCCCGGAGGGCATCTCCGCCGACGACCCGGGTTTCCTCGTGGTGAACTACCGCAACGAGCCGGTCGGCTTCCGGGTATACGACCCCGCCAAGCTCGGCCCCGACGGCAAGCGCGGCTCGCAGGCCGACGGCCTCGGCGGCGACCTGGCCTTCGCGCTGCAGAGCCGCACCGACCGCAAGATCGCCCGCCTCAACGTCCAGCCCACCCCGGGTGCCGCCGGCGCCATCAACGGGACCCAGTTCCCGCCCGCCCTCAACGCCGGGGGCGTCACCGCCGGCGACCCGTTCACCCCGCTGCTCCGCGCCTACTTCGGCGACCCGGTCCGCATCAAGATGCAGGCCGGCGGCCACGAGGAGTCGCACAGCGCCTCCATCAACGGCATGAAGTGGCTCCAGGGCGGCTCGGGATACGGGTTCGCGCCCAACTCGGGCTGGCGCAACTCCCAGCACGCCGGCATCTCCGAGCAGTTCACCTTCGCCTCGCCCACCATCCCGGTGCTGAACGGCGGCGTCCGCGCCGACCACCTCTACTCGCTCAACCCCAGCATGGACGGGTACTGGAGCGGCGTGTGGGGCCTCTTCCGGAACTACGGGACGGCGCAGCCCACCCTCAAGCAGCTCCCCAACGGGGCCACCCTTCCCTTCAAGCTCACCAACGCCGCCAGCTTCACCGGGATCTGCCCGACCACGGCCGTGCTGCGCAGCTACGACCTCACCGCCGTTCTCGCCAACGACGTGCTCCCCAACGTCGAGGGGGTCACCATCGTCCCGACCGACGGCTCCGAGCGGATGAACGTGGGCGGGAAGAACGCCGCCGGGAGCTCGGCGCTGAACCCCAACGGCGGCACCCTCGTCTACAACCCCCGCTCCACCACGCTCGAGAACGGGCGGTCCGGGCCGCTCCACGACCCGACCGCGATGCTCTGGGTGCGGACCGCCGACCTGGTGGCCCGCAATCCCACCGCCAAGGCCTGCCTCGACGCCAAGAAGAAGCTCGACCCCACGCTCCCCGCCTGCCCGGTGATGCTCAAGCCGGGCGCCGCCGTGGAGCCCATCGTCCTGCGCGCCGCCGCCGGCGAGTGCCTGGGCGTCAAGGTGCGCAACCGCCTCCCGGCCGCGGTCCCCGACCTCGCCACCTACAAGCACCTCCCCGGCATCGTTCCCCGCGACCAGGCCGACCCGGCCGGAACCACGACCTTCAACAACAACCTGATCCGCCCGTCGAGCTACGTCGGGCTCCACCCGGCGCTGGTGGCCTACGACGTCAACATCGACGACGGCATGGCCATCGGGGCCACCGGCGTGGCCAGCAACGCCTCCGGGCTCATCGCCGGCCCGGGCCAGACCCAGTTCTACCGGTGGTACGCGGGGGACATCAGCCTCGTCCCCGCCGCCGGCGGCGCGTACACCGCGGTGGCCACCCCGGTCGAGTTCGGCGGCGCCAACCTCTCCCCGGCCGACGTCATCAAGCAGGGGCCGAAGGGGCTCGTGGGCGCGCTGGTGATCGAGCCGGCCGGCACCACCTGGGCCGAGACCGACACCGTCCGCGACCACCAGACCGCCAGCGCGGCGGCGACGCCCCGGGCCACCCGCGTGAGCGCGACCCTCAACCCGGGTACCCCGCTGCCGACCCGCGACTTCGTCAACGTCATCCAGAAGGGGCTCGGGCTTCGCTACCGGGACGGCACGCCCGTCGAGATGATCGCCGCCGAGGGCAACATCGCCGAGGACGCCGAGGACTCCGGCCACATGGCCATCAACTACCGGGCCGAGCCGCTCTGGTTCCGCTTCGGGCTCCGTCCCAACGCCCCGCTGGTGGGGGGCGCCGCCGGAGAGGGCGTCGGAACCCCGTTCTCCGAGGTGGCGCGCGCCGACCTGGCCTTCTCCAACCAGCTGACGGGAGGCAGCGACCCGGTGGCCCCGATCTTCACCGCGAGCGCGGGTGCGCCGGTACGGATGCACCTGCTCCTTCCGACGGGCTCCCCCCGGGCCTCGACCTTCACGCTCCACGGCCACATCTGGCAGCGGGCCCCGTACGTCTGCCCGGGATCCGCCAAGGACGGCCTCGCGGGCAAGTGCAAGGCCACCGGTTACTTCCCGACCCTGGCCGGGGAAGTGTCCTCCCGCGCCATCGGCTGGAACCCCATCGGCGACTACACCGGCGCCCAGGACCTCATGATGCCGGGCTCGCACTGGGACATCGTGCTCCCCAGCGCGGGTGGCGCCAATGGCATCCCCGGCGACTACCTCCTGATGGACCGTGCGGGATTCGGGACCACCTCCGGTCTCTGGTCCCTGCTGCGGGTGCGGTGACGATGATGCCCTCCTCGCGCTCCCCCTCCGGACGTCCCGCCGCCGGTCGGCGGTACCCGGTGCTGGCGCTCTCGCTGGCGACGCTCGTCGCCACCGGGGGCGCCGGGGGCGCTTCCGCCGCCGAGCCGGGGGGCGCGGGACGGGTCGTTCGCGACGGCGTCGTCGTCGACTTCTCCGTCCAGCCGTCGGGCACCGACGGGAAGGGGCCGCTCGTCGAGGGAGAGTACGCCGACGTTCGGTTCCGGATGACCGACGTGGCGAGCGGACGGCCGGTGCCCGGGCTCAAGCCGGCCGCGTGGATGGACATGTCCGGCACGGCCGCCGGAAAGGGTGGCGAGCAGCGCGCCTGCAAGGACAAGGTGGCCCTGTACCTCCAGGGCAGCGTGGGCATCCGGCCCATGGTGGACCTGAACAGCTACTACCTGCTCGTGCTGAACCAGGATGGCAGCATCTCGGTCATCGACCCGGTCGTCAGCATGACCGGGAACACCAGCCTCTTCACCACCGTCGTGCTGAAGCGCCCGGCCGCCGACTGGACGAAGAGCGCCGACCAGAAGCGGATCTACCTCTCCCTGCCGAAGGCCGGCGAGGTCGCCGTGGTGGACGCCGAGACCTTCAAGGTGACGGGCGGGATCGCGGCCGGCGCCGAGCCCATGCGGCTCGCCCTGCAGCCCGATGGCCGCCGGCTCTGGGTCGGCGACGACGCACGGGCGGCCGGGAAGGGGGGCGTCACGGTCATCGACACCGAGAGCATGACGGTCGTGGCATCCATCCCCACCGGGGCGGGCCACCACGAGATCGCCCTGGCCGGCGATCAGGTCGCCTTCGTCACCAACCGCGACTCGGGCACGGTCACCGCGATCGACGCGCGGTCGCTCACCCGGGTGAAGGAGATCGCCACCGGCCCGATGCCCATCGCGGTGGCCTGGTCCTCCCTGTCCCGGTCGGTCTACGTCGCCGACGGCAAGAGCGGGGTGATCACGGTGATCGATCCAGCCCGGCTCGCGATCACCGCACGCATCGAGACGAAGCCCGGGCTCGGCCCGGTCCGCTTCACCCAGGACGGCCGCTGGGGTTTCGCCGTGAACCCGGCCGCGCGCACGGTCTTCGTCCTCGATGCCGCCGAGAACCGGCTCGCCCACACGATCCCGGTGGACGGGCAGCCCTACCAGGTGAGCTTCACCCGGGCCTTCGCCTACGTCCGGCTCCTCGACTCGGAGCAGGTCAAGATGGTGAACCTGCTGTCGCTGGGGACCGACCGGAAACCCATCGTGCAGGGCTTCGCGGCCGGCAACGGGGCTCCCCAGGCGGCGGGTGACCTCTCCGCCGCCGACTCCGTCGCGCAGGCCGCCACCGAGGCTGCAGTCTTCGTCGTCAACCCGGCCGACTCCAACACCTACTTCTACATGGAGGGGATGAACGCCCCGATGGGCAGCTTCGGCGGGTACGGCCATGCGGCCCGGGCGGTGACGGTCGTCGATCGCAGCCTCAAGGAGGTCGAGCCCGGGGTGTACACCGGGAAGGTCCGGATCCCGGTGGCGGGCAAGTACGACGTCGCCTTCCTCCTCGACAACCCGCGCATCCTCCACTGCTTCGCCGCCGAGGCCCTTGAGAACCCCTCGCTCCACCGGGGCGGCCACGGGCTCATGGCCGAGTACCTCGACCTGCCGCTGCGGGTGCCCCAGGGCATGGTGGTCCCGATCCGGTTCCGGCTGCTCGACACCCGCACCCGCGCCCCTCGCACGGGGCTCAAGGACGTGCGGGTCCTGCTGCACGCCTCGCCGGGCGGGCCACGTGGCGAGGTCTTGGCCGTGGAGGTGGGAGACGGCGTCTACGAGGCCCGGATCGTGCCGGGTCAGTCCGGTATCCACTACCTCTTCCTCTCCATCCCCTCGGAGAGGGTGAAGCCCAACGACCTCCCGTTCCGTGGCATCCTCGTCGAGGGGCCCCGCACCCAGGCATCCCAGCCGGCCGGGCCGCCCTAGCCAGCCCAAGAGAAACACATGACCCGACTCCCCTCCCCCGTCCTCGCATCGCTCGTGCTCCTCGCGCTGTCCGGACCGGCTCGCGCCGACGACGCCCCGCCCTGTCACGACCCCGGAGCCGCCGAGGCGCCGCCGCCCGATTCCTCGGCCCGCGTCGAGGTTCCCGACGTCGAACTGGTGAACCAGGACGGGGCGGCCGTGCGCGTCCGCTCGCTCCTCCTGTCGGGTAAGCCGGTGGTGGTGAGCTTCATCTTCACCACCTGCACCACGGTGTGCCCGATGATCTCGACCATCCTGGCGCGCGTGCAGGACCGGCTCGGCGACCGTGCCGGCCGCGAGGTCTCGCTCGTCTCCATCTCGGTCGATCCCGGACGCGACACGCCGGCGCGGCTCAAGGCCTACGCCACCCGCCACCATTCGGGGCCGGGCTGGACCTGGCTCACCGGCGGCCGGGGCGCGGTGGAGCAGGTCCTGCGCGGCATGGGGGCCTACACGCCGAACTTCGCCGACCACCCGCCCATGGTGCTGGTGGGAGACGGGAAGGGCGCGTGGACCCGCCTGAACGGCTTCCCCGCGCAGGCGGACATCGTGGCGCAGGTCGACAGCTACGCGAAGGCGACGCCCGCCGGACCGGTCGCCGCGACGGCGAAGGGGCGCTGACGTGAGCCTCCGGGTCCTCGCCCTCGCCCTCGCCCTGGCGCTGGCTCTCCCGGCTACGGGGGCCGAACCGCCCGTCCCGGCGGCACCGAAGGGGCCGCGCGCGGAGAAGGCCCGCGCCTACTTCACCGACTCCATCCTCTACGACCAGGACGGCCGCGCGGTCCGCTTCTACTCCGACGTCCTGGAGGGAAACGTGGTGGTGGTGAACTTCATCTTCACCCGCTGCACCGATGCCTGCCCGCTCCTCACCCGGCGCATGAACGCCGTCCGGCGCGCGCTGGGCGACCGGTTCGGGCGGGACGTCCGCTTCGTCTCCATCAGCGTCGACCCGGAGTTCGACACGCCGCAGGAGCTCCGCCGCTTCGCCGACAAGCAGGAGGCGCGCTTTCCGGGCTGGACCTGGCTCACCGGGAAGAAGGAGGACGTCGATCGGGTCCGGGGGCGCCTGGGAGAGGTCGCCGAGAGCCCGGGCGACCACGGGACGGGCTTCCTCGCCGCCAACGTGCGGCGCGGGCACTGGATCAAGATCCGGCCGGATGCGTCGCCCGCCATGGTGGCGGAGCAGCTGCGCGAGCTGGCGGACGAGGACGGGAAGCGTGGGACGACGGGCGTCACCGGGCCGACCGCGGCTCGCTGAGCCACCTCCACCCCGGCGCGACCGGTGGTTGCTCCTCGCCGGAGCGGCCCTCCTCGTTGCCCTGGCGGCCTGGTTCCTGCTCCGCGGGGACGGCTCCACGTCCGGGCCCGCCCCCGCGCCCCTCACCGTCGCCCCCACCGGCCCGCCCCGCGAGCCCATGCCCACCGAGGTCGCCGACCCCGACGAGGCCCGTCGCCTCGCCGAGCACCAGGAGCGGCGGGCCCGCTTCGAGGCCATGCGAAGCGCCTTCGCCGCAGGAACAGGGGAGACTCCCGCCTCCCGCGCCCGGCTCGAGCCCGTGCTCCGTGCCCTCTGGCCGGGAAGACCGGCTGCCTTTCGCGTCGCCTGCCGCGCCTCGCTCTGCCTCGTCGAGCCTCCCCCCCCTGCGCCCGCGAGCCTGTCCGCGCTGGCGGCGGACCCCGGCGTCCGGGCCATCGCCGACGGCGTCTTCCTCGACCCGGACGGCGCCGACCCGATGGGCTACGTCCTCCTCGCCGCGCCCACGGCTGCCCCGGGGGACGGCGTGCTCGGCCCCGTGGAGCAGGAGTTCCTCCGGTCGTCGGAGGCGCGCGACTGCCTCTCCCGCGTCGGCGCGGTGGGTTCGGTGGAGTACGAGGTGCGGGTCGACGTCTCCGGCATCACCTACCGCTCGCGGACGGACCTCGAGCGTCGGGTCCTCGAGTGCGTCGACGACGTGCTCAACCGGATCATCGCCACCACCGAGGTTCCCGGGGACGTGAAGACGGCCTCGCGCACCTTCGGGATCCGCCGGTGACCGCGGGCCGGAGCGGGGGCGCCGCGCTGGCGATGCTCGCCGCGCTGGCCCTGGCCGCGGGGCACGCTGCGGCGCTCGACCTCGGTCCCCGCGAGCAGGCCGGGAAGCGCATCTACGTCTCCGGGGAGAGCCCTTCCGGCGGCGAGATCGTCGTGAAGCTGGGTCGGGACGGCTCCACGCTGCCCGGGTCGGTGGCTCCCTGCAGCAGCTGCCACGGCGCCGACGGCACGGGGCGCCCCGAGGGCGGGGTGCGTCCACCTGCCATCGTCTGGTCGGAGCTCGCGAAGCCCTATGGACACACCCACGCGGGCGGTCGAAAGCACCCACCCTTCACCGACGGGAGCCTGGCCCGGGCACTGCGCGAGGGGGTGGATCCGGCCGGCAATGCGCTCGACGTCTCCATGCCTCGCTACGCGATGACCGACGAGGACCTGGGGAGCCTCGCCGCCTACCTCCGCCGGCTGGAGGAGGACCTCGACCCCGGCATCGCCGCGGAGACCCTCCGGATCGGGACCGTCCTGCCGACCTCCGGCGCCCTCGCCGACGTGGGGCTCCCCATGCGCGCGGTGCTCGAGGGGTGGTTCGACGCGCTCAACCGGCGCGGGGGCGTCCACGGCCGCAAGGTGGAACTGGTGGTGGCCGGATACGACTCCGACCGGGCCGACGGCGTCGACGCCGCCAGCGAGCTCCTCCGGGACGGGCGGGTCTTCGCGCTGGTCTCCGGCCTCTTCCCCGCGGCGGAGCCCCAGGTGGCGGCGCTCGTGGGGGCGGCGCGGGTGCCCATGGTGGGCCCCTTCAGCCTCTTCGCCCGGAACGACGACGTCGCCGCGCCCTGGATCTTCCATCCCTCCGGAGGTCTTCGGGAGCAGGCCCGGGCACTTGCCGCGTTCGCGCCCGGCGGACCGGGGAAGGGAGGCCGGCGGCTCGCGATCGTCCACGCGCCGGAAGCTCCCTACGCCGAGGCAGCGCGGGCCGCTGCCGAGGAATTCCGGCGGCGCGGGGGTCCGCCCCCCGATCTACTCGCGCTTGACGGGGAGTCGAAGGCGGCGCTCACCCGGATCGCGAAGGGGGGCTTCGACACGATCCTCCTCCTGGCCGGCGACGGCGCGCTCGAGGGGCTGGCGCGCGAGCTCTCCGCGGCAGGGCGCACGCCCGCGCTCCTCGCCTCGGGGACGCTCGCCGGCAGGGCCGCCACCCAGGTGGCGGCTCGATACGCCGGAAGGGTCTTCCTCGCCTTCCCGGGCTCGCCGGCCGACGAGTCGGAGGCCGGTTCCCGGGAACTCGCCCGCCTCCGCAAGCTGGCCGGGACCACCGAGGGGTCGCGCGCCTCCCAGGCCTCCGCGGTGGTCGACGCGCTGGTGCTCGTGGAGGGGCTGAAGCGCTCCGGGCGCGCCCTCAGCCGCGACAGGCTCGTGCAGAACCTGGAGGCGCTGCACGCCTTCGAGACCGGCCTCTCCCCTCCCGTCACCTTCGGCCCGGACCGGCGGATCGGCGCGATGGGCGCCCACGTCGTCCGCGTGGACCCGGCCGGGAAGACCTTCATCCCGGTGGGCGGCTGGATCCCGCTCGAGTAGCTGCGGGCGCGGCCGTGGTATCGATGGGCATGGTCCGGGGATGCCTGCTGCTCCTGCTGCTCGCCGCCTCCTTGCCCGCCGGGGCCCAGCACGCCGGCGACGCGGTCCGCGTGAACGGCGTGGGGATCTCCAGCGAGCGGGCCGACCGGTTCACCCTCGAATACATCGCCCGCAAGGGGAGGGATCCCCGGGCGAGCCTCGCACCCGATGCCCGCGGCAAGTACCGGCGCGAGGCGCTCGAGCAGCTCGTAGACGAGGAGCTGCTCTGGCAGGAGGCGGTGCGCCTGAAGCTCGCCGCCACGAAGGACCAGGTCGATGCGGCGGTGGCCCGGGCCCGCGCCGACGCGCGCACGCCCGACGAGTTCGCGAGGCGGATCGAGCGGGTTGGCCTCACCGAGGCCACCTACCCCGATCACGTCCGGCATCAGGTCTCGATCCAGAACCTCCTCGAGCGCAAGGTCTGGAAGGGGCTCTCCGTGTCGGACGCGGAGGTGCACGACTGGTACGTGGCGAACCCGGCGCGTTTCCGGACCCCGGAGGAGATCCACGCGCGCCACATCCTGATCCCCGCCGACGGTTCCACCCCGGCCGACGTCCGGGCCCACGCGCGGCGGGACGCGGAGCAGATCCGCGCCGCCCTGCTCGGCGGGGCCGACTTCGAGAAGCTGGCCCGCGAGCGTTCGAAGGACGCGAGCACGGCGGCCAAGGGCGGAGACCTCGGCTGGGTGGCGCCCGGGATCATGGTGCCGGAGTTCGATGCCGCCGCCTTCCCGCTCCCCCTGGGCAGGATCTCCCCCGTGTTCGAGACCGTCTACGGCTTCCACGTGGTGCGGGTCGACGAGCGGCGGGGCCGCGAGGTCACGCCGGAAGCCAAGGTCCGCGAGGAGATCCGGACCTACCTCGTCGGGGAGAAGCGCAGGAAGGCGGCCCGAGCCGAGGTGGAAGCCCTGCGCGACCGGGCCAAGATCGAGTTCGCCGCGCCTCCCTGAGCGACCTCAGGATCGGCCGGGCGGGCGCACGGTCCAGCGACGGGCCGGGCGCATCCCCGGACCGAGACGTTGCCCGGGCCGGAGCCTCCCGGTGCGGCGCAGCGCCTCCTCGATGAGGGGGCGGTTCTTCGGATCCCCCCAGCGGATGAGCGCCTTCTGGGTGCGCTTCTCCTTCATGTCCCGCACCACGTGGACCGGCTTCCCGCTCATGGGGTGGAAGCCCGACCACTGGATGTCGGAGGCGAGGGTCATGGGCGTGGGCATGAAGTCCTGCACCTGCTGCGGCTTCCAGCGGTTCTTCTGGAGGTACTCCATGAGCTGGACGGCGTGCTCGGTGGTGGCGCCGGGGTGGGAGGAGATGAAGTAGGGGACGAGGTACTGCTCCTTGCCGGCCTTCTTCGAGTAGCGGTCGAACTCGGCGCGGAACTGCTCGAACTCCCCGGCGCCCGGCTTCTTCATCACCGCGAGCACCTCGTCGCAGACGTGCTCGGGGGCCACCTTCAGCTGCCCCGAGACGTGGTGGCCGATGAGCTCCTCCAGGTAGGCCTGCCCGTTCTTCTGGTCGTGGTGGGCGAGATCGTAGCGGAGCCCGGAGCCCACGAAGGCGTGCTTCACGCCCTTCACCGAGCGTGCAGCCCGGTAGAGCTGGACGAGCGGCCCGTGGTCCACCGCGAAGAACTGGCAGACCGTGGGGTAGACGCAGGACGCCCGCTTGCACACCGCATGGGCCTCGGCGCTCGTGCAGCCCATCTGCCACATGTTGGCGGTGGCCCCGCCGATGTCGGTGATGGTTCCCCGGAACTTGGGATCCTTCGTGAGCGTCTCGATCTCCCGGATCACGCTCCCGTGGCTGCGCGACGAGACGTCGCGCCCCTGGTGCTCGGTGATGCAGCAGAAGGCGCACCCGGCCGCGCAGCCGCGCAGGATGGAGACGCTCCAGCGGATCTGCTCGAGGGCCGGGATGTGGGCGCCGCCGTAGGCGGGGTGGGCGTCGCGGGCGAAGGGCAGCTCGTGGACCGCGTCGAGCTCCGGGGTGGTGGGCGGCGCCATCGGTTCGTTCACCACCACGTGGCGCATGGCGGCGCCGCGGCCGTGGCGCTGCACCATCACCCGCGCGTTCTCGTGGTTGTGCTCGAGGTGGTAGAGCCGCGAGAAGAGCGCGAAGGTGCGCTTGTCCCGCGCCACCTCCTCGAAGGCCGGGAGGACGAGCGTCTTGCGGGCCCGCCCCTCGAGGCCGGCCAGCGCGAGGTCGGCCACCGCCACCGCCGTCCCCGGAACGTCGACGAGGCCGCAGACGTCCTCGCCGGAGGCCAGCCGCCGGGCGATCTCGACGATGGGCTTCTCCCCCTGGCCGTACACGAGCAGGTCGGCGCCGCTCTCGAAGAGGACCGAGGGGCGGACCCGGTCGTCCCAGTAGTCGTAGTGGGCGATGCGCCGGAGCGAGGCCTCCACCCCCCCGATCACGACCGGCGTCGCCGGGCCGAAGGCCTCCCGGGCCAGGCGCGCGTAGACCGTCACGGCCCGATCGGGACGCCGTCCCGCCTCGCCACCGGGCGTGTAGGCGTCGTCGGAGCGGGGGCGCTTGTGGGCCGTGTAATGGTTGACGAGGGAGTCCATGGCGCCGGCGGTGATCCCCACGAAGAGGCGGGGACGCCCCAGGCGGGCCAGGTCGTCGGGCACGTCCCAGCGCGGCTGGGCGACGATTCCCACGCGGAATCCCCTCGACTCGAGGACCCTTCCGATGACCGAGGCCCCGAAAGCGGGGTGGTCGACGTAGGCGTCCCCCGTGACGAGGAGGACGTCGATCGCATCCCAGCCCCGGGCGGAGACCTCCTCGGGGAACATGGGCAGGAACCTGGGGGGAGCTTCCACGGGACATACATGTCCCCACGTGGGCCGCCGATCAAGTCCGTCCCTTTTTGACGGGTGGCGCTCCGGCGGTATCATCGAAGGGTTGGAGCAGTTCCCACGCCCATGACCGACAGCCAGGAAGCGACGGGGAAGTTCCCCGACCCCGAGGAAAGCCCGGGGACCGCCGGGCGCACGCCCGAGGAGCCGACCGGCGTGCTCTGGGAGCAGGGGCCGGTCGAGCAGCCGCCCGACTCCCTGCCGGAGCTGTTGGCGTCCGAACCGGCCATCCCGCCGCCCGACCCGGCCTACGCCGCCGTCGTCGTGGACGAGGTCATCCCCGAGGTCGGCGCCGAGGACGTCGAGGAGATCATCGACGAGCCGGCTTCACCCGTCGTCACGGCCACGGTCTCCTGGGTGGACGAGGAGGGCCCGGACGACGACGTCGTCTCGCTCGACGCGCTGCTCGCGACCCCGCCCCCGGCGAACGCCGAGTCGCTCGCGCCACCGCTGCCGCCTCCCCTTCCCCATCCGGCACCACCCCCTCCCGCGGAGGAGGAGCCGTTCGAGGACCCGGTACCGGATCCCTTCGCCCCGTCCCCGTCCTTCGTGTCGGGCGACCACCGCGTCGTGCTCCACACCGTGGATGGGCAGGTCCTGCGGGGCTCCATCGCCAACGCCGACCTCGCCGACCGGGAGCTCCCCCTCATGCAGCCGAATGGCGCGGTGGCGCGCGTCCTGGCCGAGCACGTGAAGGCGGTCTTCTTCATGCTGCCCGCGGGCGAGCGGCCGCCCACGGCCGCCGGGACGCGGGTCCGCGTGACCTTCGGGGACGGCCGCCAGATCTCCGGACTCTCGCCCGACTACTCCCCGGACTCGTCCGGCTTCTTCGTCCTGCCGCTCGACACGCGGACCAACACCGCGCGGGTCTGGGTGTACCGCGCGGCGGCCCGGCAGATCACCGTCGCGTAGCGCCGGCCACGGCGCCGGTCCAGGCGCCTAGTTGAGCCAGCGTCGGTCCTGCTGCCGGTCGGGATCCCGGTCGACGTGGATCACCTCGAACCGCCCCTTGCGCCGGCGCCGTGGCAGGCGGATCCGGCGCAGCCACTGGCCGGGCCCCTTCCCGCTCACGTGAAGCCAGGCCACCCCCTCGGCGAGGAGGTGGGGGACGAATCCGGTGATGCCGTTGAAGAGGCCGAAGAGCAGCGTGCCGCCCACGGTCACCCAGACGAGCGCCTGGCCGGAAACCGGCACCGCGAAGAAGAGCAGGATCTGCCGGAACGGGTGGAGGAGTCCCCAGGAGACGACGACGGCGTCGAGCGCCACCCAGAAACCCGGGAGGCGGTAGGCGTCGAGCACCGGAAGGACGACCGAGAGCAGGGAGGCCAGGAGGGCGGCCACGGCCGGGACCGCGAAGTAGGTGACGAGGAAGCGGCGCTCGCCCCAGGCGTCGACGAGATCGCGGCCGAACCAGTAGAGGACGAGCCCCCCGAAGAGCAGGTTCAGCGGATCGGTCTCGACGAGGACCCAGGTGACGAGCCGCCATACCTGGCCGCGCCAGACCGCGCCGGTGTCGAGGAGCAGGAGCTGGTGGAGGGGAAGGTCGTTGCGTCCGCCCACCGCCGCGGCGAGGCTCGTGACCACCGTAGCCACGATGAGCCCGCCCACCGCCGCGGGGACTCGCCCCCCGAAGGAGAGCGGGCTTCCTGCACCGCGGGGAGCCACCCCTACGTGCCCCGCGGCCGGAAGAAGAGGATGATCGTGAGGCAGTGGAACTGCTTGTCCGACGAGAGCGTGACCGTCTTGTCGACGATCTCCAGCTCCGGGTGCTTGGCCAGCCAGTTGTTGATGGTGTCGCTCATGGCGTCCCGGTCGCGCGCCAGCGTCGCCGAGAAGACCTTGCACCCCGTGAACTTCTCCATGGTCGCCACCTCGCCTTGAGCCTACAGCGCCTCGACGACGACCGCGATACCCTGTCCACCGCCGATGCAGGCCCCGGCCATGCCGAAGCGTCCGCCGCGCTGGCGGAGGGCCAGGATGGTGTGCAGGGTGAGGCGGGCACCGCTCGCCGCCAGGGGGTGTCCGACGGCGATGGCCCCCCCGTCCACGTTGGTCCGATCCCGGGGCAGGCCGAGCTCCTTCTCCACCGCCAGGTACTGGGGCGCGAAGGCCTCGTTCACCTCGAAGAGGTCGAAGTCCGCGAGCTTCGCCCCGGCCCGCGCCATGGCGTTCCGGAAGGCCGGGACCGGCCCGATGCCCATGACCGAGGGGTCCACCCCTGCGACCCCCCAGTTGACGAGACGCGCCAGCGGCTTCAATCCCCGTCGGTCCGCCTCCTCCCGGCTCGTCAGGACGAGCATGGCGGCGCCGTCGGCCACGCCGCTCGCGGCCCCGGCGTGGATGACGCCGTCCTTCTTGAAGATCTTGGGCAGCCGGCGCAGCCCCTCCACGGTGGTGTCGGGGCGGGGGTGCTCGTCCCGCTCGAAGGTCACCTTCCCCTTCCGGGTCTCGATCTCCACCGGCGCGATCTCGTCGCGGAACCGGCCGGCGGCCTGGGCCTCGGCCATGCGCCGCTGGGAGAGGGCGCTGAACTCGTCCACCTCGTCCTGGGTGATCCGGTACTGCTCGGCGAGCTTCTCGGCGGTGAGCGCCATCGGCATCCTCGCCTGGGTGTCGGTGAGCGCCGTCCAGAGCGAGTCCTCGATGGCGGGGGTCTTCCCCAGCGGGACGCCGAAGCGCCCGCCCCGCAGCACGTAGGGCGCCTGGCTCATCGACTCCGTCCCGCCCACCAGCACCGCCTCGGCCTGCCCGGTCGCGATCTGGAGCGCGCCCTGGATCACCGCCTCGAAGCCGGAGCCGCACAGGCGATTCACGATGAGTGCGGGGGTCTCGACGGGAACGCCGACCCGGAGCCCGACGTGGCGCGCCAGGTAGATGGCGTCGGAGGAGGTCTGCAGCACGTTGCCCACCACGACGTGGCCGATGGCCGACGCGGGGAGGCCGACGTCGCGGAGGGCCGCCGCGGCGGCGTGGACGGCCAGGTCGGTCGCGCCGAGGTCCTTGAGCGTGCCCCCGAAGGTCCCGAAGGGGGTCCGGCGGCCGGCGACGAAGACGATCTCCTGCGGGAAGGCGGGACGCATGCGGATCTCCGGGGTCAGGGAGCGGTGCGCGATCGGACGAGCGAGGCCATGCAGTAGGCCAGGATGGCGGCGGCGACGAGCGAGTTCAAGAGGTAGACCACGAAGAGACGCCGGAGCTCGGCCCCGCCGATCCCCCGATACCAGGCACGGGCCGCGCCGTCGCGGCCGGCGAGGTCCCGCGCCGGCAGGGCGGGTCCGTGGGCGGCGGCGAGGCGGGCCACGGCACGCCGGTGGATGGCGAGCACCTGGTCGAGCGCGGCGCCGGGGAGGCCGGTCACCTCGCCGTTGCTCCCCGACCTGGCGCCCCGCGGGTGGTTCGCCGTGAGGGCCGCGGCGCCGTCGGCGAAGGTGGTGAGGAACTGCACGCGGGCCACGTCGCCCGGCCGGGGGGCGATCTCGAAGACGTCGGCGAAAACCGCCTGCTCCGCGTCGGCGAAGCTCTCGGAGCGCAGCTCGAGCCCGCGGAGCGGCCCCTCCTCCACCCGGCTCCCCAGGCGCCGGAACCCGAGCGGCAGGAGCGCCGCGGCGGCCGTGCCCTGCACCTCGGTCGGGGGAGGCCCGTCCGGCCCGGAGCGCGAGCGGACCAGCCCCGGGGCGACGGCGAGCAGCCCCCGCCGGCCGTAGCGCAGGAGCATCATCGCGGCGTAGAAGCCCGCGAGGGCGAGGAGGACGGTCACGACGCGGTGGCGGGCTCGACCGCCTTCTTCTTCCCGACGACGCGGGCTGCCAGGATGCCCACCTCGTAGAAGACGATCATCGGCGCGGCCATGAGGAACAGGTTGAACGGGTCGCCGGTGGGCGTGATGAGGGCGGCCAGGATCACGTTCACGATCCAGGCGTGGCGCCGGTACTTGGCCAGGAATTCCGGGGTGACCATCCCGATCATGGCCAGGAAGGCGATGATCACCGGGATCTCGAAGACCAGCCCGAAGCCCAGCATCATGGCGAGCACCAGCGTCAGCTGCTCCCGCATGGTGAGGAGGGGCTTCATGTCGGGGCCGGCGATGGAAGCGAGCGCCGGGAAGGCGAAAGGCATCACCGCGAAGTAGGTGAAGGCGATGCCGCAGTAGAAGAGCAGCGTCCCGATGGCGACGAACGGGATGACGAGCTTCTTCTCCCGCTTGTAGAGCCCGGGGGCGATGAAGAGCCAGAGCTGGAAGAGCACCCAGGGTGCGGCGAGGAAGGCGCCACCGTAGATCGCGACCTTCAGGTAGACGAGGAAGGGCTCGAGGTAGCTCGTGTAGTTGAGGGCCCGCTGCCCCTCCGGGAGCGAGTCGAGGACCGGCTGCATCACGTAGCGGAAGAGCCGCTCGGAGAACCAGCCGGCCACGGCCACGCCCACGGCGATCCCGAGGAGCGCCCGGACCAGCCGGATGCGCAGCTCGGTGAGGTGATCGAAGAAGGAGGCCCGGACCTCGGCCTCCGGCGGAGGCGGATCGCTCCCCTCGGCCGGGGGGGTCTCGGCCGGGTCGCTCATGCCGGCGGAACCGGCCCGGCGGGCTCCGGAACGGCCGCCGGGGCCGGCGCAGGAGACGCCACGACCGGGGAGGCCGGCTCGGCGAGCGCAGCGTCGAGCCCCGGCACGTTGTCGATGCTGGCCGGGGGCACCGGCTGGGGAGCGGCGGCGGCGACCGGGGCCGCGGCGGTCGGCGGGGCGATGCGGGGGCGATGCGCCTTCGACTCGTCGGCGTAGAGCTCCCGCTCGAACTGCCCCTTCAGGTCGTCGGTGGCCCGCTTGAAGTCGCGGAAGCCCTTGCCCAGCTGCTTGGCGACCTCGGGCAGCTTCTGCGGCCCGAGGAGCACGAGCGCGAGCACGAGGATGATGACGATTTCGCCGAAGCCGAGGCCGAACATGGGACCCGGTGGTTATAACACGGCATGCCCTTCTGGCTCGCTGGGACGGCGTTTCCAACGCACAGGCGCAGGCGAACCTGCGGGCCATGCGCAGGCGCGGCTGACCGCTACTCCGAGAACAGGTCGTGCACGTCGACCCGGGTCGAGCCCGCCTCGCCCGGCGGCCTCGGCGCCGGGGCCGTCCCCTCCAGGTAGGGCTCGAGCACGCCCGGCTCGAAGGGCTCCACCGCCACGCCGGTCTTCGGGTCGATGCGGACGAAGACGATGCCCTCGGGGATCGGGAAGTCGGGCTGGGGCCGGTCGCGCAGCGCCGCCTGCATGTAGGCGAGCCAGATGGGGAGCGCGGCGCGGCCGCCGGTCTCGGCTCGCCCCAGCGGCTGCTCGTTGCGGTCGAACCCGAGCCAGACCCCGGCCACCCGGTCGGCGGTGTACCCCAGGAACCAGGTGTCGAAGGAGTCGTTGGTGGTGCCGGTCTTCCCGGCCACCGGCTTTCCCAGCTTGGCCGCCTGGGCGCCGGTCCCCACCGTGGCCACCTCCTGCATCAGGTGCTGGAGCACGAAGGCGGCGCGCTGGTCGACGACCCGCGGCCGCTCCTCCCTCACCTCGGCGTAGCCGCCGGCCAGCCGCTCGGCGAGGGGCGCCCACGCGTCGGTGGGCGCGACGCGGTCCTCGAGCAGCCGCCCGTCCCGGTCGAGCACCCGCTTCACCAGGATCGGCGTGCGCTTCACCCCCTGCCGCTCGAGCACCGCGTAGACGTCGACGAGGTCGAAGAGGGTGGCGCAGGAGCTTCCGAGCGCGCTGCCCAGCTCGGCCTTCACCGGGGAGGTGATGCCGAGCGACGCGGCCCACTCCCCCAGGAAGGCGGGACCGAGCTTCCGGGCCAGGAGCTCGGCCGTCTTCACGGCGGGGATGTTCATCGACGAGATCACCGCCGAGCGGAGCGGCACCTCCCCCTTGAAGTCCTCGCCGAAGTTCTGGGGCTTCCAGGAGCGCTCGGAGTCGCGGAAGACCACCGGCGCGTCGGTGAGGAGGGTGGACGGGGTGAAGCCGAGCTTCTCGATGGCGGCGGAGTACAGGATGGGCTTGAAGGCGCTGCCGGGCTGGCGGCAGGCCTGGAAGGCGCGGTTGAACTCGGAGGCCTCGAAGTCGTAGCCCCCCACCATGGCCTCGACGTAGCCGGTGCCGGGGTCGAGCGCCACGAGCGCCCCCTGGAGGCGCGGCTCCTGCTCGAGCGCCAGCAGCAGCGGGGCGTCGGGAACCTCGGCGGGCTTCCCGGTCTTCGTCTGCCGCTCCAGCGCGACGAGCTCCTCCCGATCGACGCGGCGCACCACCACCACGTCCCCGGCCTTGAGGGCCGTGGAGGGGCGCTGGATCATGGCATACTCCCAGTGAACCTGGGGGTTGGGGGGCCGGGCCCAGCGCATCCCGGAGATGGGCAGGATCCCCTGCGCGTCCCCCACCTCGACCCGGACCTGCCCGGCGGTGTCGTTCACCGCCGAGACGATCCCCACCGCGAAGTCGCCCACGCCGAGCGAGCCGGCCGGCCAGGCCCGGGCGAGCCGCGCACGCAGGGCCTCCTGCTCCGGCCCCTGGACGCGGGCCACCGGTCCCCAGTAGCCCTGGCGCCGGTCGACGTCGAGCAGCCCCTTCAGCATGGCCTTCTGGGCGGCCCGCTGCTCGTCGAGGTCCATGGCCGCCTCGAAGCGCAGTCCGTCGCGCAGGACGCGGCTGCTCCCGTGCCGGTCGACGGCGCGGCGCCGCACCGCCTCGGCGTAGAACGGCGCCACCTCGCGGAACGGGTCGTCGATGGCGTGGACCCGGACCGGGGAATCGTCGGCGGCCCGCCGCTCGTCCTCGGTGATGGCGCCGTCCTCGCGCATCCGGCGCAGGACGTAGCTGCGCCGCTTGCGCGCCGCCTCCGGGTGGAGCACCGGCGAGTAGCGGCTGGGCGCCTGGGGCAGCCCGGCGAGCAGCGCCGCCTCGGCGACGGTGAGCTCCCCGACGGACTTGCGGAAGTAGTTCTCCGAGGCCGACTCGATCCCGTAGCTGTGGTGGCCGAGGTAGACGCCGTTCAGGTAGAGCCAGAGCAGCTCCTCCTTGCCGAAGGCCCGCTCCAGCCGGGCCGCCAGGATGGCCTCGCGCGCCTTGCGCCGGAGGTTCTTCCGCGTCCCCTCGGCGAAGCCCTCGGAGGAGACGAGCAGCGCCTTGGCGGTCTGCTGGGTGATGGTGGAGCCGCCCTGGATCTTCTTCCGGAGGAGGTAGGTGTTCACACCGGCCCGCAGCGTCCCCATCCAGTCGACGCCGTGGTGCTGGAAGAAGTTCTTGTCCTCGGCGGCGAGGAAGGCCTGCACCACGTGGCGGGGGATCCGGTCGTACGGGACCACCCGCCGCCGCTCCTCGAAGAGCTCGCCCACCAGCTGGCCGTCGGCGCTCACGATCTCCGAGACCACGGGCGGCCGGTAGGCGGAGAGCGTCTCCACCGAGGGCAGGTCGCGGGAGAGCCAGAAGTAGCCGGCCACCGCCGCCACCAGCGCGGCGTTGCCGAGCACGAGCAGGGTGAAGAACGTCCAGCGGAGCGCGATGCGCCACGCGGGGCGCCGCGGGGTCACCCCGTCGAGCACCAGCCTCTCGGGCGGGGTGGGCTTGTCGGCCATCCGGGGGGACTGTAGGCAGCCGACGCCCGCGGATCAATTCCGCTTCGGGGCGGGCGGGGCGGATCGGGCCGCTCCCGGGGGGGGCTCCAGGTTGGCCCGCCCCAGCACGAGGAGGAGGTCGGGGGGGAGCGGCGCCTCGAACCGGAGCGGCGCCCCGGTCACCGGGTGCGGGACCTCCAGCCGGAAGGCGTGGAGGAACATCCGCTTGAGACCCCACCGGGCCTTGGCCTCGCGGTTGAAGGGGAAGTCGCCGTGGCGCTTGTCGCCGGCCACCGGGTGGCCCACCGCCTGGAGGTGGCGCCGGATCTGGTGGGTTCGCCCCGTCTCGATGGCGACCCGGAGCAGCGAGGCGTCGTGGTTGGCCGAGATCACCTGCCAGCGGGTGAGCGCCTCCTGGAAGTTCACGCCGCGTCGGTCCTTGGAGCGGGAGGTCTGCTCGTGCTCGGAGAGCGGCAGGTCGATGGTGCCGGCGCTCTTGGCGAACTTCCCCTTGGCGAGCGCCAGGTAGGCCTTCCGGACTTCGTCACCTTGGGTGAACATCTCGCCGAGCCGGACCATGGCCCTGCGGGTCTTCGCCACCAGCACCACGCCGCTCGTCTCCCGGTCGAGCCGGTGGGCCGGGCTGGGCTTGAACTCCCCCGGCGGCAGGTCGGCGGGGACGCGCAGGTGGGCCCGCACCTCGTCGACGAGCGTCGCCCCCTCGATCCCGCTGCCCGGGTGGGCGGCCAGCCCCGCCGGCTTGTCCACCACGAGCAGGTGCTCGTCCTCGTGGAGGATGCCGAAGGTGCGGCGGGTGGTGCGCGCCCCGCCGGACGCGCCCCCAGCGGCTCCCCCGGCCGGCACGAGCAGCCGTTCCTCGTCGCCGCGGATGGCGATCTTGTCTCCGCCCGCGAGGATCTGCTCGGGCTTCCCGCGCAGGCCGTTCACGCGGATCTTCTTCGTCCGGAACATCTTGTAGACGTGCGAGAGCGGGACGTCGCGCAGCGCGCGGCGGACGTACTTGTCGAGACGCTGTCCGGCGGCGTCCTCGCTGACCGTGAGCTCGATCACCACAGCTCCATCTGGGGGGACTCCTCGAGCGCGTCGGCGCGGATCCCCTCGCGCCGCAGCTCCTTGGCGAACGGCTCGGCGTGACCGTGCATGGTGAAGACCCGGGAGGCCCCGGTGGCCCTGGCGTAGCGCAGGAGCGACGGGAAGTCGGCGTGGTCGGAGAGGGGGAAGGAGGCGTCGACGTTCCCGTACCAGCGGGGCCCGTCGAGCGCCCAGCCGGTCAGCACCGCGGTGCGGCGGGGGCGGATCCGGGAGATCGGCGCCGAGCGGGCCAGCTGCGGCGGCACCACCACCAGCTCGCCCGGCAGGGCCCCCTCGGGGCCGAGCAGCCGGACGTTGGGCAGCGGGACGCCCTGCGCCTCGTAGACCTGGTTCACGGCGTGGATGTTGGCATGGGCGCGGCACGGGTAGCCGAGTTCCCCGAAGTGCTTCAGCACCTCCTGGGCCTTGCCGAGGGAGTAGGCGAGCAGGACCGGGGTGGCGCCGTCGGCCAGCGTGTCGTCGACGAAGCGACGCACCGCCGCCAGCACCTCCTCCTTGGGCGGGAAGACGTACTTCGGGAGGCCGAAGGTCGACTCCATGAGGAGGACGTCGCAGGGCATCACCTCGGCGGGCTCGGCGGTCCGGGTGGGCTCGGTGCACAGGTCGCCCGTGTAACCCACGGTGAGCCCCCCGGCGAGCGTGATGCGGATCTGGGCCGAGCCGAGCACGTGCCCCGCGGAGAAGAGCTCGAGGGTGAGCTCGCCCAGGCCGAACGGGGCGCGGTAGTCGGCCGGGAGCACCTCGCTCCCCTTCCGGTCGCCCAGCCGGTGGCGGGCGAGCGCCGCGGTGGCCCGGGTGGCGATGGTCCGCTCGTGGCGCCCCAGGTGGTCGGCGTGGGCGTGGGAGACGAAGCCGCAGGGGCGCTTGCGGCGGGCGTCGAGGTAGAGCCCGGTCCCGCGGACCCGGAGCTCACCGGCGACGAGCTCGATGGGGGAGCGCCTCACGGGGATGGTGTAACAGGCGGGGCTGTCGGCGGCCCGGACGAACGGGCCGGGGGGCGGACCCCGTTGCCGGGGAACCCGCCGAACTTCGCCGCGGGGCGCTGGCCCGCGTCCTGCTCCCCGGCGGGTGCGTGCCCACCATCAGCCAGTTCTACCGGGAGCAGGCGCGAGCTCGCATGCCCCTGGATCCGATTCCGCCCCTGGACTAAGGATCGAAGGATGGACCTCGTCCGGGTGACCCAGATCCGCTTCCTCGATGGGTTCGAGGTGGAATTCACGTTCAGTGATGGCGTGGCGAGGCACATCGATCTCGACCCTTACGTCCGCGGCCCGATCTTCCAGCCGATGCGCGACGATCCCGCCTGCTTCCGGACGGCCTTCGTGGACCCCGAGGGGGGTGTCATCTCCTGGCCGAACGGCGCCGACATCGACACCCAGGTGCTCCGCTACGGACTTCGTCCAGCGTCATGGGACCTGGTCGACTGACCGATCCCGCCCGGACACCCCGGCCCGCCTCGCCTGCAGCGCCCCGCCCACCTCGGCGACCACGATCCCGAGCAGGATGAGGGCCCCACCGGCGATGCCCAGGCCGGGCAGCACCTCGCCGGTCACGAGGTGGGAGAAGACCGCCGCGGCGGGAGGCTCGAGCGCGTAGATGATGGCCGCGCGGACCGCGGTGGTGTGGCGCTGGGCCCAGTTCATCACGAAGAAGGCGCCCACCGTCATGGCCAGGCCTGTGAAGGCCACGGTGCCGGCGAGCTCCGCGGACGGCGCGATCCGGATCGGCTCGACGGCCAGCAGCAGGAGGCTCCCCAGGAAGGTCACGCCGACCTGGACGAAGGTCAGGGAGACCAGGTCGTGGCGCGGGGAGAACTCGCTCGTCCAGACGATCTGGAAGGCGTAGGCGAACGCGCAGCCCAGGGTCAGGAGGTCGCCGAGCCGGACCACCGCGGTGGCATCCCCGCCGAAGGGGCGCGTGAGCATGGCGAGCCCCACCACCGCGAGCGTGACGCCGCCCCAGGCCGGTCCCCCGACACGCCGCCCCTGCAGGAACTTCGCGATGAGCGGGACGACCACCACGGCGAGGCCGGTGATGAACCCGGAGCGGGACGGGGTCGTGAAGCGCAGCCCGATGGTCTGGAGCGCGAAGCCTCCGAACATGGCGAGCCCGAGCAGGCCGCCGTCCCGGAGGAGACCGGAGGTGAAGCGCCGGCGGCGGACGAGCCAGATGGCGAGGAGGACCGCCGTGGCGAGCCCGAAGCGGAGCGACAGGAAGACCCCCGGGCTCGTCCCGGCGTCGAGGACCCGCTTCACGAGGGTGAAGGTCGTCCCCCAGACGAGGGTGAGCGCGAGGAGTGCGAGGTCGGCCACGGCGGCGCGGTTGTAGCAGAGGGGCCGAAGCCGGACTAGGCTCCGGCTCCATGGCCCGAACGACCTGGAAGCCCGCCGTCGTCGCGGCCCTCGCCCTCCTCTCCGCCTGCGCCACCACCTCCGGGGGCGCCCCGGCGCCCGGGTCCTCGATGAAGACTCCCCTCGAATACCCCGCCGCACCGCGCGAGGCGGTCGTGGACGTGATCCACGGCGTCCCCGTCCCCGATCCCTACCGCTGGCTGGAGGACGCGAAGTCCCCCCGAACCCAGGCCTGGGTGACCGCCGAGGACCGGCTCTCCCGCGACTTCCTGGCGAGCCTTCCGGAGCGGGGTGCGCTGGCGAGACGGATCGAGGAACTGGCGCGGGTCGAGGCCATGACGGGGCTCCCGGTGAAACGGGGCGGTCGCCTCTTCTACGAGCGCCGCGGTGCGGCGCAGGAGAAGGCGGTCCTCTACTGGAGGGAGGGGGCCGGTCCGGAGAAGGTCCTCCTCGATCCCAACGGCTGGTCGAAGGACGGGAGCGCCTCGCTGGGCGCGTGGTCGCCCTCCTGGGACGGAAGGACGCTGGCCTTCCAGGTGAAGCAGAACAATTCGGACGAGGCGGTCCTGGAGCTGCTCGACGTCGACCGCGGCGAACGCTCGGCGGTGGACCGGATCGAAGGGGGCCGGGAGGCTTACCCGTCGTGGACCCCCGACTCGAAGGGCTTCTACTACTCGCTCTACCCGACCGATCCGAGGATCCCGGAGGCGGACCGGCCGGGACGCATCGAGGGACGGTTCCATCGGCTGGGGACCCCGTCCTCGGGGGACGCGCTCGTCCATCCAGCCACCGGGAATCCGAGCATCTCGCTCACGCTGTCGGTGTCGCGGGACGGCCACCACCTGTTCGCCTCGCTCGACTTCGGCTGGACCTCCAACGACGTCTACTTCCGCGACGCCCGCAAGGACGGTCCCTGGATCCCGCTCGTCACGGGGCGCAAGGCGCTGTTCCGGCCCACCTCGTGGAATGGCCGGTTCTACGTCCTGACCAACGAGGGCGCCTCCATGTGGAAGGTCGTCTCGGTGGATCCGGCCGCGCCGGACCCCGCGGGCTGGACCACGGTCGTCGCCGAGCGCCCCAATGCTGCGCTGGAGGGCGCCGACGTCCTGGGCGGCCGGCTCGTCCTCCGGTACATGCGGAGCGCCACGAGCCGGCTCGAGATCCGGGATCTCGACGGCGGGGGAGCCATCGAGGTCGCCTTGCCCGCGCCGGGATCGGTGGCGGGCCTCTCCGGCGATCCGCTCGATCCGGAGGCCTTCCTCGGGTTCGAGTCGTTCACCCACCCCCTGGAGATCCGCACGCTCCGGGTCGCCACCGGGGCGACCGACCTCTGGTACCGGACCCGCGTCCCGGCCGACACGTCCCCCTACCTGGTCGAGCAGGTCTTCTACCCGTCGAAGGACGGGACGAAGGTGTCGATGTTCGTGGTTCGCCGGCGCGACCAGAAGCTCGACGGTTCGGCGCGGCTGATCCTCACCGGGTACGGCGGATTCCAGCAACCGATGCTCCCCTACTTCAGCGGCTCCCGCTTCGCCTGGCTGGAGCGCGGCGGGATCCTCGCGGTCCCCAACCTGCGCGGAGGGAACGAGTACGGGGAGCGCTGGCACGAGGAGGGCATGCTCGCGAAGAAGCAGAACGTCTTCGACGACTTCATCGCCGCCGCCGACTGGCTCGTGGCGAACGGATACACCCGCCCGGAGCGGCTCGTCATCTCCGGGGGCTCGAACGGCGGGCTGCTCGTGGGCGCGGCGATGGTCCAGCGCCCCGACCTCTTCGGCGCGGTGATCTGCACGGTGCCGCTCCTCGACATGGTCCGCTACCACCTGCACGGCTCGGGGAAGACCTGGATCTCCGAGTACGGGTCGGCCGACGATCCCGCCCTCTTCCCGGCGCTGCGCGCCTACTCTCCCTACCACCACGTGAAGAAGGGGACGCGCTACCCGCACACGCTGCTGCTCTCGGCCGACTCCGACGACCGGGTCGATCCGCTGCACGCCCGGAAATTCGGCGCGGCGCTCCAGTGGGCGACCACCGGCGGGCCGGTGCTGCTGCGGATCGAGCGGAACGCCGGCCATGGCGGCGCGGACCAGGTGAAGGAGGCGATCGAGCAGGGCGCCGACGCCTATGCCTTCACGCTCTGGGCCACCGGGCGGTGACGGCCGCCGCGCGGGACTCCTACTCCGAAGTGGTCGGGTCGATGATCGCGCGAACCTCGGAGACCCGGTTGGCCGGAAAGCCGCCCATCTGGGCGTGCTTCCTCACCGTGGCCTCGTCGGGCGCGATGTAGACGCAGTAGACCTTGTCGTCGACGACGTAGCTCTGGACCCACTGGATCTTCGGCCCCATCTGGCCCAGGACGGTGCACGACTTCTGGGAGATGCCCTTCAGTTCCACGGGCGTGAGCTTCCCTGCTCCCGGAATCTCCCTCTCGATCACGTATCGCGGCATGTCGCCACCTCCGACCGGTCCATTGTGGTGCGTCGAGGTTCGCGGCACCGACCTGGCGGGGCGTAAGCGTGGGCTGACGAGGTAAACTCCCGCTGTGCCCTCCCCGTCCCCGTCGGTGGAGCTCTCCAAGTGGTACCTCGACGTGGCGACCCCGGACGGACGCTGTGCGATCGTCTATGCGGCGCGACTGCGAATCCTGAAGGTCACCCTGCGCGTCGAGGGGGTGCTCCTGCTGGGGGCCTCCGGCCTCGGCTCCAGGTGGACCGTCCTCGGCGGCCGTCCTCCCCGGGTGGAGGGTACGCGGGTCCGGTTCGGCAGCACGGCGCTCGACGTGAGCGCCCGCATCGACGCCATCGATCCGCCCCACGAGGCCCGGCTGCACGGTGCGGGCGGGGGCACGGTGGACTGGGAGTGCCGCGTCCCTCGTGGGGACGCGGAGATCCGGGTCGGCGGCGAGACCCTGCGCGGGCTGGGCTACGCGGAGCGGATCCGGATCACGCTGCCGCCCTGGGAGCTCCCCATCCGCGAGCTCCGCTGGGGCCGCCTCCTCTCCCCCGCGGGAGGGCTCACCTGGATCGAGTGGAAGGGGGCCTCGCCGCTCCGGCTGGCATTGCGCGACGGTCGGCCAGCCTCGCTCGACGGCGTGGACGACGGCCAGGTCTCGGTCGACGGCTTCGCCCACCCGCTCGCGCCTCTCGCCACGCTCCGCGACGCCCCGCTCTCCCGCACCCTCCCCGGCGCCCTCCGCCGGGCCCTGCCCCGCGTCGGCCTCGGACTCTCGGAGACCAAGTGGCTCGCGCGCGGGGAGGTGGCAGGGATGGAGGGGCTCGCAATCCACGAGGTGGTGCGGTGGCCCTGAGACCCGGACCCGTCCTCTACGGCCTGCTCTTCGCGGTCGCGCTGCCCGTGCTGCTCGTGCTGTGGGCCCGGGGCGCGGCGCCGGACGTCGGCCTCCCCTCCCTCCACGCACCGGTCCCGGGATGGATCGCCGCGGCCTCGGGCCTGGCCCTGGTGGTCGCGGCCATGCTCGACCTCTGGCGCCGGGGCGGGGGGTTGCCGATGAACGCCTTCCCTCCGCCCCGCCTCGTCACCGGTGGCGCCTACGCGGTGGTGGGGCACCCGATCTACGTCGGCTTCGCCATCGCCGTGGCCGGCGTCGCGGTGGCGACGGGCTCGGCGGCCGGCCTCTGGCTCGTCGCACCCTCGGTCGCGCTCGGGTCGGCTGCCCTGGTCCTCGGCCACGAGCGCCCCGACATGCTCCGGCGCTTCGGGCGGCTCGCTCGTCCCTGGCTGTCCCTGCCGTCGCCCGGGAACGCCCCGCCCACCTGGGGCGAGCGCACGGGTGCACTGCTCCTCGTCCTGGGCCCCTGGCTCCTCCTCTACGAGGGCTGCGCGGCGATCGGGCCGGCCCGGGACGCGGTCTCGACCCTCCTCCCCTTCGAGCGGGGCTGGCCGGTCGTCGCCTGGGCCGAGCCGGTCTACGCGAGCGCCTACCCGGTCGTCGTCGCCGCCTTCCTCGCGTCGCCGTCCCGCGACGCGCTCCGGACGTTCGCGATGCGCGCGCTGACGTCGATGGCGATCGTCTTCCCGGCCTTCCTGCTGTTGCCCCTCGTCTCCCCGCCGCGTCCGTTCGAGCCCTCCGGCGCGCTCGGGACGCTCATCGCGCTGGAGCGGGCGCTCGACACGCCGGCCTGCGCCTTCCCCTCCTACCACGTGGTGCTCGCCTTCCTGGCCGCCGACGCCCTCTCGGCCCGCTCCCGCCTGTGGCGCGCCTGGGCGTGGGGCGTGGCGGTCTCCTGCGTGCTCGTCGGGGCCCATTCGGTCGCCGACGTGCTGGCGGGGCTCCTCGTCGTGGCCGCGCTGCGGCGGGGCCGCGCCCTCTGGGATCTCCTCCGCCGCGGAGCGGAGCGGGTCGCCAACTCCTGGCGCGACTGGCGGGTGGGGCCGTTCCGGGTGATCAACCACGGGCTCTGGGTCGGCCTCGGCGCCGGAGCCGGGGTGGTCGTCATCGGCGCGGTGCTCGGCCCGGGCGGCGCGCCGCTCGCCGCCATCATCTGGGGGCTCGCGGTGGTCGGCGCGGGCGCATGGGCCCAGGTGATCGAGGGTCGCGGCCTGTCGCGGCCGTTCGGCTACTACGGCGGCGTGCTCGGCGCGGTCCTCGGCGTGCTCCTCGCACCCGCCTTCGGATTCGACCGCTGGACGGCACTGGCGGCGACGGCGCTGGCGGCCCCGGTGGTGCAGGGGGTCGGGCGCCTGCGCTGCCTCGTGCAGGGCTGCTGCCACGGCGCGCCGGCGGCGGCGTGGGTGGGGATCCGCCACGTCACGCCTCTTTCACGAGTTGTGAAGGCCGGCCTGGGGGGCGTCCCGGTGCACCCCACGGCGCTCTACTCCATCCTCTGGAACGTCCTCGTGGGCGCGGTGCTCCTGCGGCTCGCGCTGCTGCAGGCCCCGGCCCACCTGGTGGCCGGCCTCTACCTGCTCCTCGGCGGGGTGGGGCGCTTCGTGGAGGAGGCCTGGCGCGGCGAGCCGCAGACCCCGGTCGTCCTGGGGCTGCGCCTCTACCAGTGGATGGCGGTCGCGTCGACGGTGGCCGGCGCGGCGCTGACCGCGCTCGGCCCCTCGCCCACAGTCCGGCTCTCGGCCCCGGGCCCGGGCTCCCTCGTCGCCGGGCTCGTCGCCTTCCTGGTCACCGCCGCCGCCATGGGGGTCGATGTGCCGGGATCGACGCGCCGCCTGTCCCGGCTGGCCTGACGGCGACGGGTCAGATGTCGAACTCGAGCTGCTCCTTCACCGTGCGCTTCGCCTGGGCGTCGTGCTCGTACCGGTGGTGCAGGTGCACCGGCTCGGGCGCGGGCCTTCGCAGGCGCAGGTTCAGCATCTCCACCCCGAGCGAGAAGGCCATGGCGAAGTAGACGTAGCCGCGCGGGATGTGCTGGTCCAGGGCCTCGGCCACCAGCATCACGCCGATGAGGATGAGGAAGGAGAGGGCCAGCATCTTCACCGTGGGGTGATCCTCGACGAACTTCCCGATGGGACCGGCGAAGACGAGCATCACGCCCACCGCGATCACCATCGCCGCCACCATCACCTGGATGTGCTGGGCCATGCCCACCGCGGTGATCACCGAGTCGAGCGAGAAGACGATGTCGAGCAGCGCGATCTGGAGGATGGTCCAGCCGAAGGAGGCCTTGCCCCCGCCCGCGCCGTGCTGCTCCTGGCCGGCCTCCAGCTTGTCGTGGATCTCGAAGGTGGCCTTGCCGATGAGGAAGAGCCCGCCCAGCCCCAGGATGAGATCGCGGCCGGAGAATCCCCTTCCCACGACCGTGAAGAGGTCGGCGGTGAGCCCCATGAGCCAGGTGATGGCGAGGAGCAGGGCGAGCCGGGTACCGAGTGCCGCGCCCAGGCCGAGCCGTCGGGCCAGCGGCTGCTGCGCCACGGGCAGCTTTCCGGCCAGGATGGTGAGGAAGACGATGTTGTCGACGCCGAGGACGATCTCCATCGCCGCCAGCGTGGCGAGCGAGATCCAGGTCTCGGGATGGGTCCAGATCGCGAACATCCCGGTGTCTTACCGCAGATGGAAGCGGAGGTGATCGGGGTCCGCATCCCGCGCCACCTCGCCCCGTTCCTCGAGGACCTCGAGGTTGGCGAGGGTCTCCGAGACGGTGAGGAACATGGCCGAGGCCGGCGCGCGCGGGAAGAGGTGCCTCGTCACCTCCCAGCCGGTGAGCGGCCCCTTCCGGAGCTCCTCGCGGATGCGCTGCTGCCGCTTGTCGTAGAAGACGAGCAGCCGGTCGATGACGGCCCGGTGGTCGCCGAAGGGCGTGGCGTGGCCCGGGAGGATGGCGTCCACGTCGAGAGCGTGGAGGCGCATCACCGACTCCAGGTAGGCGACGAGCGGCCGCCAGTCCTCCTGCCCGTCGGGGCCGAGCTCGATGAGCGGATTCGGCGAGACGTGCTCGAGCAGGTGGTCGTCCGAGACGAAGAGCCGGTGCTCGCGGTCGTAGAGGCAGAGCAGCCCGGGGGTGTGCCCCGGCATGTGCATCACCTCGAAGGTGGCGTGGCGCATCCGCAGCGGCTCGGCGAGGTCGATCGGCTCCACCCGGGGCAGGCGCCGCGCCTTCGTGAATCCCTCCCGCACCTGGCGCCAGGCCTCCTCCATCACGTCGAGCGGCACGCCGAGCCGCAGGAAGAAGGCGCCGTAGAGCCCGACCTGGTCCATCCAGCGCGGGAAGCCCTCGGCCATCTTGGGGATGTCGCGCGGGTGGGCGTGGACCGGCACGTCGTGCCCGGCCTGCTCGAGGAGACCGGCCGCCCCGCCGTAGTGGTCGATGTGGCCGTGCGAGACGACGATGCGGTGGATGTCGCGGGGCGAGCGGCCGATGCGGGCGAGCCCTTCCGCCATGGCCGCGGACGATTGCGGCGATCCCAGGCCCGAGTCGAAGAGGAGCAGCCCCCCGTCCCGGTCCTCGATGGCGTAGGCGTTGACCGGCCCGCCCGCCTCCAGGAACGGGATCGGCATGGAGATCCGGTGGATCCCCAGGTCGGCGAGGTCCGCCGCGTCGATCACGAGCCCTTGCCGGCCCTGATCTTCTCGCGCAGCTCGGGGACGGCCTTGAAGAGGTCGGCGACGAGTCCGTAGTCGGCCAGCTGGAAGATGGGGGCCTCGGGGTCCTTGTTGATGGCCACGATGACCTTCGAGCCCTTCATGCCGGCCAGGTGCTGGATGGCGCCGGAGATCCCGGCGGCGACGTAGAGCTCGGGCGCGACCACCTTGCCGGTCTGCCCGACCTGCAGGTCGTTCTGCACCCAGCCGGCGTCCACCGCGGCGCGCGTGGCGCCCACGGCGGCGCCCAGGTCGTCGGCGAGCCCCTCCAGCTCCTTGAAGTCGCCCTTGGTGCCGCGGCCGCCGGAGACGACGATGCGGGCCTCGGTGAGCTCGGGGCGCGCGCTCTTCACTTCCTTGAACTCGACGAAGCGGGTGGGGAGCGGGCCGGGGTCGGCCACGGCCGCCGCCTTCACCTCGCCGCCGGCGCCCTTCGGGGCGACCGGGAACTCGGTGGGACGGATGGTGAAGGCCTTGACCGGCGTGGCCAGGTCCACCTCGGCGAGCACGTTCCCGGCCCACATCGGGCGCAGGAAGGTGACCGCGGCGCCGGAGCCGCCGAAGCCCAGCACCTCGGTGGCGGTGGCGGCGCCGAGGCGCGCGGCCACGCGGGGCACGAGGTCCTTGCCGAAGGCGGTGGCGGCGGCGCCCACGAAGGTGGCGCCCAAGCCCTTGGCCAGCTCGACCACCACCGGCGTGAAGGTCTCGGCCAGGTAGTGCTCCAGCCCCGCCGCGTCGGCGGCGTGCACGGTGACGCCGAAGGAGGCGAGCTCGGTGGCCACCGCGCCGATGCCCTTGCCGAGCACGGCGACGTGGACCTTGCCGCCGGTCCGCGCGGCGATGGCCTGGCCGGCGGCGATGGCGTGGAGGGAGGCCTTCTTGAGGTGACCGCCCGACTGCTCCGCGACGATGAGGACGTTTCCCATGGCGTTCTCCTAGAAGACCTTGGCCTCGCCCTTCAGCTTGGCGTAGAGCTCGGCGACGTCGGCAACCTTGAAGCCGCCCTGCCGCTTGGGGGGCTCGGAGAGCTTCTTCACGACCACCTTGGGGGCCAGGTCGGCGCCCAGCGTGGCGGCGGCGATCTCCTCCACCGGCTTCTTCTTCGCCTTCATGATCCCGGGCAGCGAGGCGAAGCGGGGCTTGTTGAGCCGAAGGTCGCAGGTGACGACCGCGGGGAGGTTCACGTCGACGGTGACGAGGCCGCCATCGACCTCCCGCACCACCCGCACCGACTTGCCGTCGGCGGAGAGGACGATCCCGGGCTGCTTCTTCTGCTCTGCCTCGCTCTCCAGGCTCTCGACCTTGGAGGCGAAGGTGGCCTGGCCGAGCCCGCGCCGCTCGGCGAGGTACTGGCCGACCTGGTTCTGGTCGTCGTCGATCGACTGCTTGCCGAGGAGGACGACGTCCGGCTTCTCCTTCTCGAGCACCTTGTCGAGGATGGCGGAGACCACCACCGGGTCGAGCGGGCCGTCGTGCTTCACGAGGATGCCCCGGTCGGCGCCCATGGCCAGCGCGGCGCGGATCTCGGTCATCGACCTGTCGGTGCCGATGCTCGCGACGATGACCTCGCCGCCGTGCTTCTCCTTGAGCCGCAGCCCCTCCTCGACGGCGATCTCGTCGAAGGGGTTCATCTTGTAATTGACGCCGTCGGTGACGATGCCGGTGCCGTCGGGCTTCACCTTGATCTTCGACTCGGGGTCCTCGACGCGCTTCGCCGTGACCAGGATCTTGAGGGGCATGGGTACTCCTTGACTCTAGAATCAACCGGGGACGCCAGATCTAGCCTGCTCCGTCCGGATGTTGCAACAACCTTCGACTCAGGACGTCATTGCCCCTCGAGGTACCCGACGGCTTCCTGCCGGACGCAGTCGCAGTTCAGCCACAGCAAGCGGCCGTCCGGACTGGGGAAATCGATGACCCGCACCACCTCCGCCATCCGGGCGTCGTCGGGCAGCAGCCCGGCCAGGCGGTTCTCCAACGCGCGCAGGCGCGCCTCGTCGAGCAGGTGGCCAGGGTGGGCGGGGTAGAGGGCGACGTAGAGCATCGACTCCTCGACCAGGTCGTTGAAGAAATGGGAACCGAGCGAGACGTCGGGCACGACGTTGCCGATGCGCATGATCTCGCAGAGCACCGAGACCCGCTGGATCTCGGCGAAGTTCACCGGCACGCCGAGGGCGACCGTCGTCGTCCCCCAGCGCCCCGGGCCGAGCAGCATCACCTTGCGGTCCACGTCCGGCTCGAGCCGCATGAGCCGCCCGATGACCCGCGCCACCTCGTGCCGGTCGCCGGTGCCGAGCTGCACGTACGCGTCCGGGTCGACGTAGACGATCCGGTCGATGGGGGTGTGCGCGCTCGGCCCCACCACGGGCCCGCGCGACCGGAGCAGCACCCGCTCCTCGGGCAGCGACGTCGGGGGAGACACGATGGCGCCCCCCTCGCGAACTTGGAGCGGCCGGCACTGGACCAGGTTGAGCCGGAGCTCGCCGTCGGCGAGGAAGTTCCCGGTGAACTCCACGTCCACCGGGTAGCGGTAGGCGTCCCGGAGCGTCCCGAGCAGCGCCCGCATCCGCTCCACGAGCGGCGT
>CAIVAR010000111.1 GCA_903904005.1 uncultured Anaeromyxobacter sp. | reverse complement strand
GACTGGACCGACCGGTCCTACCGGACCTACGGGACCGACCGGTCCGAAAGGCGATCAGGGCATCCAGGGTATCCAGGGGCTGGAGGGAGTGCAGGGGCTGCAGGGCATCCAGGGTGTCCAGGGCCAGACGGGCGCGACTGGACCGACCGGTCCTACCGGACCTACGGGACCGACCGGTCCGAAAGGCGATCAGGGCATCCAGGGTATCCAGGGGCTGGAGGGATTGCAGGGGCTGCAGGGCATCCAGGGTGTCCAGGGCACGACCGGGCAAACTGGACTGACCGGTCCGAAGGGCGATCAGGGCATCCAGGGCATCCAGGGAAACCAGGGAAACCAGGGGCTGCAGGGGCTGCAGGGTACGACCGGGCAAACTGGACCGACGGGTCCGACCGGGCCGAGCGATGCCTACTACAGCGCGACGACCCTTTCGATCGTGCTGAACGTCGGCGACACGGCGGTTGCCACGCTCACGGGAATGGGCCAGGGGAAGTACATCGTCACGGCGTGGACGACGATCAGCAGCCTTGGTGGCTCAGGCGCGGAGGTAGGTTGCCAGTTCTACGAGGGGGCGACCGTCCTGTCCGGTTCCCGTTCTGCTTCGTACGTGGGAGGGAGCCAGCCCACCACGGTCTCGATGACGTGGCCGTTCGACATCATCTCCGTTTCGACCGTGGACCTGTCGCTGCAATGCAGTTTGGCGGCACCGCTTTCCAGCGTTGTTGCGACCCCAGGCGTCATCACCGCCATCAAGGTGGCGACCCTGACGAACCAGCCTCTCCCGTAGAGATCCACTCGCGCGCGGCCCTCCTCCGGGCGAGCCACGTCCTCACCGGGCGCGGAAGGTCGGGTAGACTGCCCACTCACCTTCCCGCACCCAGGAGCGAACCGCATGCGCCGCGTCGCCGCCAGCCTCGTCACCATCGCCGCACTCGCCGCATCCACCCCCGCCTTCCCCGCCGAGACGAAGTACGGCGCCGGCGTGGGGAAGGCCCAGGTGGTGAAGATCTCGGAGCTCATGGCTCGCCCCGACGCCTACGTGGGCAAGACGGTCAAGGTGGAGGGGCTCATCACCGCCGTCTGCCCGAGGCGGGGCTGCTGGATGGAGCTGGCCTCGGACAAGGAGTTCCAGACCATCCAGATCAAGGTGGACGACGGCGTCATGGTCTTCCCGCTCGAGGCCAAGGGGAAGGTCGCCACCGCCGAGGGGGTCTTCACCCGCATCGATGTTCCGGTCGAGCGGGTCGAGGCCATGAAGCGGCACGAGGCCGAGGAGAAGGGCGTTCCCTTCGACCCGAAGTCGGTGAAGGGGCCGGAGGTCATCTACCGGATCCAGGGGACCGGCGCGGTCATCCGGTAGTGCGGCGCCCCTGGAACTGGCGGCGCGTGAACCGCGCCGTGCACCGCGACGCCGGCTACCTGGTGGCCGGCCTGACGCTCGTCTATGCCATCTCCGGCGTGGCGGTGAACCACCGGGCCGACTGGAACCCGAACGTGATCGTGGCGCCGGAGACGCGCCGGTTCGCCCCGCTGCCGGTGACCGATCGGGAGACCATGGCCGCCGCCGTGGTGACGGCGCTCTCCCTGCCCGGTTTGCCCCGCTCCTCCTTCCGACGCGCGCCGGAGCGGATCGAGCTCTACTACGACGGCTGGTCGGTCGAGGCCGACGTGACGGCCGGCGTGGCCACGGTGACGCGCCCGCGCGAGCGCCCCGTGCTTCGCGAGAGCAACTACCTCCACCTGAACGAGCCGAAGGGGGCGTGGACCTGGATCGCCGACGCCTACGGCGTGCTGCTCGGAGCGCTGGCCGTCACCGGCCTCTTCGTGCTGCGCGGGCACAACGGACTCGCCGGCCGCGGGAAGTGGTGGGTGATGGCCGGGCTCTTGCCGGTCGTCCTGTTCCTCCTCCTGCGGCGTTAGCGCCTCCGCGCACCTCCGGGGCCGGCCGTCACTTCAGGAGCTGCGGGCTGGTCGTTCCGAGGAGGATCGACTCCTGCCCGGGGAGGGTGACGCCGGCGTTCTCGTCCCGGCCCTGCAGGATGTAGCGCGGCGAGGGGAGGGCGATCTCGGCCACGGCCTGCCTGCTCAGGCTCCCGATGTCGCCACCCTTCACCCGGTTCCAGATGAGTGAGAGGCGCATTCCCGGGAAGCCGCTCAGCATCTCGTAGTCGCCGTCGCTGTCGCCGGCGGCGAGGAGGGGATCCCAGTCCTTGCCGAGGCCGGCCTTGATCACGCGGTTGATCGCCTCGACCTTGCCCTGCCGGTAGGTCTTCACCCAGCCGGGCTTGTACTCGGGCAGGAGGACCCCGTCGGCGCGGGTGGCCAGCTCCATCGCGATGACGTTCTCGGGCGGCACGCCGTAGCCGAAGGCGCCCTGCGCGCCGAAGGCCTCCACGACCGGCTTGAAGCTCGCCGAGACGATGAAGACGTCGATGCCGTTGGCCTGGAACGTCGACATCAGATCCTGCATCTCGGGGACGACGCGCAGCCCGGTCACGAACGAGCTCGTGACCACTCCGGCACGCCCCGGGAGTCCGGCCGGAGACTGGAGGCTCACCCTGGCGAGCTTGTTCCCGAGTTCCCGGGAGATGGCCTGACGGGCGAGCGCCCTCACCTCCGGGGCGGTGTGGCCGGCGAGGAGGGTCGTGACCCACGGGAAGGCGTAGTCGGCCCCGATGCCCGGCGTGTCGGCGTAGGCCGCGTAGAGGAAGGTGAGCTTGACGAAGAAGTCCTGGAACTGGGGCGTCGCGGCCACGGTCTCGAGCGGCTGCGTGCCTCCCAGGCCGGCGAAGGAGTCGTACAGGAATGCGTAGTCGCTCACGAGGTCGGCGTGGATGTCCGCGAGCAGGATGGAGCCGTACGCCGCCGATACCCGGGTCACGCCGTTCACGGAGTCGGGGAGGAGGGCCGCGAACTCGGCCCTGGAGAGCTTGAACCGGAGGTCGTTGGCCTGGAACCGGTGGACCGCCTCCTCGACGTCGAACACGGCCGTCGTGCTGTCCCAGTCGAGCACGACGTAGGCGGGCCTCCGCTCGTCGCGGCTACCGCCCCCGGGGCCGTGGTCGATCATCAACTGGTTCAGGACCCGGTGGTTCCGCTCCGACCAGTTCAGCCGGTCGAGGGTCCTCGTCTGGGGTTGCCCCGCCCCCTGGCAGGCCGCCAGGAGGGCCGAGGCGAGGATGATCGGGGCCGCGGTCCGGTGGTTCACCCCCCCAGCGTAGCCACTCGCCGCGGCCGGGAGGGTGGCCGTTCGGGTACATGTGGGGCCGGGTCGCATCCGGAATCTCCCCGTGCTACGAAATGCCAGCGTCGCCCCCCCCCGCCGGGATTCACCGCATGTCATCGATTCGCCTCGAGCGGCTCACCTTTGGTCACGCCGACGCCGTGCCCCTGCTCACCCGCGCCGACGCGTTCCTCCCCTCGGGGTGGACCGCGCTCGTCGGGGAGAACGGGGCGGGGAAGACCACCCTCCTGCGCCTCGTGTCGGGAGCCATCCATCCCACCGATGGCCAGGTCCTCGTGTCCCCGGAGCGAGCGCGGGTGGTGCTCTGTCCGCAGGAGGTGGGGCTCGCCCCCGGGGACGGCGCGCGCGACCTGGCGCGGCGCGACGACGGCGACGCCCGGCGCCTGCGGGGGCTGCTCGGTCTCGACCCGGATTCCCTCGGGCGCTGGTCGACCCTCTCCCCCGGGGAGCGGAAGCGCTGGCAGATCGGGGGCGCGCTCGGATCCGCGCCCGACGTGCTCCTCCTCGACGAGCCGACGAACCACGTCGACGCCGCGGCCCGGGAGGTGCTCCTCGGCGCGCTCCGGCGCTTCGGGGGCGTGGGGATCGTCGTCTCCCACGATCGCTCCCTGATCGAGCCGCTCGCGCAACGGACGCTGCGCCTCCACCGGGGCCGGCTTCGCATGTACCCCGGGTCCTACGCCGCGGCGCGGGAGGCCTGGGAGGCCGAGGCGCGTGCCGCCTGGGACCGGCGCGCGGGCATGCAGGAAGCCGCGCGGGATGCCCGGGCCCGGCTGGCCGAGGCGCGGCGCGAGCGGGAGGCGGCGGAGCGCTCCCGATCGGGACGGCGACGCGACCCGAAGGACGCCGACGCGCGATCGGTGGTGAAGAAGAACCGGCAGGCCCGGGCCGAGGACCGCCTGGCACGCAACGTCGCGCGCCTCCGGGAGGTTGCGGAGCGGGCCGACGATCGGGTGGAGGATGCGCCGGCCGAGCCCGAACCCGGACGATCGGTGTTCCTCGGGTTCGAGCGCGCGCCGCGGCCCGTCCTCCTGTCACTCGACGCACCCGTGGTCCACGCCGGCCCGGCGCCCGTGCTCCGCGACGTCCACGTTCGCCTCCGGCGCGACGACCGGGTCCGCGTCGAGGGGGCGAACGGCGCGGGCAAGACCACGCTCCTCGGGGCGCTCCTCGCGCACGCCGACCTGCCCGCCGACCGGCTCCTCGTCCTGCCCCAGGAGCTCGCCCCCGGGGCGGGCGCATCCCTCCTCGCCGAGGTGCGCAGCCTCGAGCCGTCGGTGCGCGGGCGGGTGCTCGCGCTGGTGGCGGCGCTGGGGAGCGACCCGGCGCGGCTCCTCGCGTCGCGCGAGCCGTCGCCCGGGGAGGCGCGAAAGCTCCTCCTCGCGCTCGGGATGGGGCGGCACGCCTGGGCGCTCGTCCTCGACGAGCCGACGAACCACCTCGACCTTCCTTCGGTCGAGCGGCTCGAGGAGGCGCTCGCGGCCTATCCCGGCGCGCTCCTGCTCGTGAGCCACGACGACGCGTTCGCCGGACGGTGCACGACGTCGCGCTGGCGGATCGGGGGCGGGAGCGTGGACACGACGGGCTGACCCTCCGTCAGGCGGCCTGCCGCTGGCCCGCCGGACGGAACCCCCCCTCCACGCCCACGAAGCGACGGGCCCCTTCCAGGAACTTCTCGAGCTTGCGCGAGACGGTCCGCCGGGAGATCTCGAGGACCTCCGCCGCCTCCTCGTGGGTCATCCCGTCGACCAGGACCGCCACCGCGATCGACTGGGTCCGGGTGTCGAACCGGGAGAGGAGGGAGCGGGCCAGGGTCCGGTCGACGAGGGAGTCGGCGCGGCCCACGCCGTCCTTCCCGGCGAAGGCAGCGTCGTCCTCGGTGGCGGCCTCCTCGGCGTGCCGGGCGAGGTCCCGCCGGAGGTTCAGGCAGTGGTTCGTCGCCACGCGGTAGATCCAGGGGAGCACGGTGGCCCGGTCCTGGAGCTTCTCGACGTTGCCGAGGAGCTTCACGAAGACCTCCTGCGTGGCGTCCTGGGCGGCCGACCGGTCCCGGAGGACGCGGAGGCAGCGCCGGTAGACCAGCGGTCCGAACTCCCGGTAGAGGGCAGCAACCTGATTTCCAGCCGTCGTCGTCATGGATGTGCATGTAGGTCGGAGTGGTGACGACACGCACGTACCTTCATCGAGGGACGTTTACTGTTGGAAGTTATTATAATTACTACGGTAAACGAAGCAGAGATGTTGATTCTGGGGGAGTCCGGCACCGGATCCGACGCTGCAAGTGACCGATCTGCTGACGGAAAAGGTAATTGACCCAGGTCAACGAATGAGGCCATCCTCACGTTGCCCGGGAGGAGCCGTAGTTCACGTTATGTGAAATCAGGGCTGAAAGTCCCTCTTGGGGCCATGCGCCGGATCGTGCAGTATCGGGCGACCCAGGACCCGGGAGGTCACGTGGACGACAGGACACCGCCAGAGGGACTCTCGGCCGACCAGCTTCGCGCGGCCGTCGATTTCGCCATCTCCTCCCGCCGCAGCATCCGCGCCTTCCTCCCCCGGCCCGTTCCCCAGGAGGAGATCGCGTCGATGCTCGCCGTCGCGAGCCGAGCGCCCTCGGGGACCAACACCCAGCCGTGGAAGGTGCACGTCCTCACCGGCGAGGCGAAGGCGCGCCTCACCGCGGCGATCCTGGCCGCCTACGAGGACCCCGCGGTGGCCGCGACCCACGCGGACGAGTGGGACTACTACCCGTGCGAGTGGGCCAGTCCGTACGTGGAGCGTCGCCGGAAGGTGGGCTGGGATCTCTACGGGCTGCTCGGGATCGCCAAGGCCGACCGGGCGCGGATGCACGCGCAGCACGGGCGCAACTATCGCTTCTTCGACGCGCCGGTGGGGCTCGTCTTCACCATCGACCGGATCATGCGGCAGGGGAGCTTCCTCGACTACGGCATGTTCCTGCAGTCGGTGATGGTGGCGGCCCGCGCCCGCGGCCTCGACACCTGCCCGCAGGCCGCCTTCATGCAGTTCCACCGGATCATCGCGGAGCAGCTCTCCATCCCGCCGGGCGAGATGGTGGTCTGCGGGATGAGCCTGGGCTACGCGGATCCCACGCGGGCCGAGAACGGGCTTCACACCGACCGTGAACCGGTCGGCGCCTTCACGACCTTCCACGGTTGAGCGCGCGGGGGCGCGCCCCGGCTACTTCTTGGGCGGGCCTCCGGGAGGACGTCCACCCGGGCCGCCCGGCCCGCCCGGCTTGCGGGGGCCGCCACCGGAGCGTCCGCCGCCACGGTCGTTCTTGCGATCGTCCTTGAGCGAGTCCATCGAGAACCCGCCGGTGGTGCTGCCCTTGGCGCCGCGATCGCCGCCACCACCACCACCGCCGCGTCCGCCGCCCCGACCCTTGCCGCGCCCCTTCTCGTCCTTGTGGGCGGTGGGGGCCTGCTTCATGTTCGACGGCAGGAGGTCGACGATGTACTGGCGCTCGCCGATCACCTGGGCGCCGCGCAGCTGCTCCTCGACGCCGAAGACGCGGACCAGCCGGACGTCGCCGGTGCGACGACCGACCGCCTTGAGCGCGGCGCGGAGCATCACGAGCCGGTCGCCGCTGCAGCCGGTGGCCTTCGCCACGGCGTCGTCGAGGATGGCCTTCACGGTCTCGCTCTCGGCGTCGGGGTCGAGTTTCGGCGCCGGCTCGGCGGGTGCCGCCTCCGCGGGCGCTGCCTCGACAGGCGCAGCCTCCGCGGCCGGTGCGGCCTCGGTGGGCGCCTCGACGACGGCCTCGGGCGACGCGGCGGGCGCGTCGGCCAGTGCATCGGCCGGCGCATCGGGCGCCGCCGTTTCCGCGGGCGCGGAGGCCACCACGACCGCGGGGGTCACCGGCGTCTCCTCCCGGGGGAGGGAACGCCGCGCCTCGGCGACCGCGGCCGCCGCCGTTCGAACCAGGGTTCCGCTGAGCTCGGTCAGGGTCTTCATGGGCGAATCCATACACTCATCCGGGGGGTCGGCGCGACAAGACTCTGTCGATCCGCCCTTTCCCGGTCGCCGCCCCGCCCGACTCAGTAGGCCAGGGCCGCTGCCTCGCGCCCCGCGACGTGGGCCTGCAAAGCGGAGACGGCTGCCGCGAAGTTGCCCGGAGACGTGTACGTGTATCCCGCTCCCTCGCGAAGGACGGAGTCCTGGATCAGGGCCGACTGGGCCTCGTAGAGGGGGACCATCCGGGCGCGGCTGAACAGGTTGGTGGCAAATTCGTGAACGTTGGCGCGGTACTGGGCCGCGTAGCCGGGGTCGTCGAGCAGGTATCGGATGAGGGGCCACGACGAGGTCACCGTCGCCGCCCCGATGCCGAGGCACTGGGGGTTGGAGGCGAGCGCCTCGTTGCTGTCCCAGGGGATCCACTCGAATCGCTGCGTAGCCGGGTTCCGGTAGAGATAGAAGTTGTGGGGCATCACCCCGTAGGTGTCCCAGTTCTGCATGACGAGATTCGCCGCCAGCCAGCGGAGGAAGACGGGGACGTCGAGGATCTTCTCGAGGTCGGACTTCCAGGCGGCGGGCGAGGTGAGGCGCATCCCCGAGTTCACGACGTCGTGGAGCGCCTGCACGTCGGCATAGTCGAGGAGGTCCTCGTTGGTCTTCTTCCCCATGCCCCAGGTGCCGTACGAACCGGCCGCGAAGGTCGCGGGCCCCTCCTCCGGCTTGTACAGGTTGCCGGTGTCGTCGGCGTACTGCGTCTTGATCACGGTGTCGTCGACCTCCTCCACCAGCGTGTAGAGGCCGAAGTAGACGGGGCCCGACCCGGTGTCCACGTACAGTTCATAGAACGAGGAGTGGGGTCCCGTCAGGCCGAAGTCGCGGAAGAGCTTCCCGGCCACCTGCTCGTGGATCTCCGAATCGTCCTTGAAGTTGCTCTTCAGGCTCAAGGACTTGAAGCCGTGGAAGCGTTGCCCGGCGATGGCGGGGTAGATGCCCTCGAACTCGTTGAACTTGAGCTTGAACGGGAGCTTGCCGCTGTTCGCCCCGTAGAGGCTCGAGTTGCCCTTGAACCGGATCCCCACGCGGTACCACTGCTTCCCCTCGTGGCGGACCTCGCACGGCACGTAGAGGGGATCGTCGAGGACCGAGAAGTCGCGGGAGTTGCCCAGCACCGCCCGCAGGCCCGCCAGGTTGCTCTGCATGATGGCCCAGTTCCTGGGGTCGATCGTGACGTCGAGGCGCTGGACGCGGGTCTCGTCGAAGACCCTCCCGAGATTGGCCGTGATGGCCGCGGCCTTGAGCTTCCCGTGGGTGGCGGCCGTCCAGTCCGGCGTGGCGATGGTCGTATCCCCGAAGGACAGGGCGACCACCGAGAGGTCCCGGCCGGCGGAGGGCCCACCCGTCGGGGCCGGGTTCACGACGCGGACCGCGAAGGTGCCGGCCGTCGCCTGTTCCGCCGCCGTGAGGGGGGCGGTCAGGTGCTTCGTGTCGACGAAGGCGCCCGCCCGGGCCACACCGTTCACGGTCACGCTCGCCCCGGAGACGAACCCGCTCCCCACGAGGGTCAGGGTCTGTTCGGAGGCTCCGGCGTAGGCGGTCGCCGGATAGATCGCGGAGAGCACCGGTACGCCGCCTGGATCGGACGGGTTCGGGTTGGAGGAACTGGCCGCGCCGCATCCGGAGAGGGCGACGAGGCAAAGAAGGGCGATCGATCGGGTCCCGTTGGCCATGGCTCCCTGGATGACCTCCGGGGAGCCCGATCCGTTAGTGCCGGGCATTGCACCGGACACGGCGCCCTCCCGGGCATATGGACTTCCCCATGGCGAACAAGACCTTCTGGAAGGGGCAGTGGCGCGAGATCGAGCAACCGAACCCCCTCGATCCGAAGGGGCGGCTTGGGTCGCCCTGTCCTCCGCTCGTCCCCGGCGTGGACGTCAAGTGGATCGCGGAGGGGGCCTACGGAGCGTCAGGGAACTTCCTGCCCGAGGTCCAGGCCGCTCCGGTCTTGCCGCCCCGGCCCGAGCCCGGTGACAGGACGTTCCGGGTGGTGACTTCCGAGGACCCCTGGTTCGACGGCAAATTCTCGCCGCGCCGACTGGAGGAGCGGCTGAACGAGATGGGGCGGGAGGGCTGGCGGGCGGTCGGAGTGGCCGGGACGCGCCTCGACCCGGTGGTGATCCTCGAGCGGGTCGTCGCCGCGGGCAGCACGGCCGGAGCCACGCCAGCCTGAGAATCCCACAGAGCGGGCGTCGCGAAATTGGCTACTGGCTTGGATTTCCTGCGCGTGCTCGCCTATCCTTCAGGCCCGATGAGCGAAGCAGGAGCCTTTCTCCGCAGCGTCCCGCATGAACCGTCCGACCCGGACGCTCCCGACCTGGACGGCCTCCGCTCGGTGCGGGCCGTCCTCGAGATGCTCCCTGTCGGCGTCACGATCGTGGAGGTGGAGGGGGACCGCGCGCCCCGGATCCTGACGTCCAACTCCGCGCACGACCGGATCGTGGGAGGGAACGCGCACGCGCAGGGACCGATCGACGAGCAGTCGTTCCAGCTCTTCCTCGCGAACCGGGCCTCGGCGACGCCGGCCAGCGAGCTGCCCGGTCCCCACGCGGCGCGAACGGGCGAGACGGTGCACGGGGCAGAGGTCCGCGTGCTCCGCCCCGACGGCGGCTGGCGGCTCCTCTCCGTGAGCGCGGCGCCCATCCCCCGGACCGACGCGTCGTCTCCCCGGCGGGCCATCGCGGTGATGCTCGACGTCACCGAGCAGAGGAAGACCGAGCAGCAGCTCGCCTCCAGCGAGAATTTCCTCCGGACGGTCCTCGAGACCTCCCTCGACGGCTTCTGGATCGTCGACCAGGAGGGGAGGCTGCTCGACGTCAATCCGGCCTACTGCGCCATGTCCGGCTACGGGCGGGTGGAACTCCTCGGGATGCGCATCCCGCAGCTGGAAGCGGGGGAGACGCCCGAGGAGACGGCCGCGAACATCCGGCGGATCCGGGCGGTCGGGGGCGGCCGGTTCGAGCGGCGCCAGCGGCGCAAGGACGGGAGCATCCTCCACGTCGACGTCAGCGTGACGCTCGTCGGTGGGCCGAACGGGGCCATGGTGTGCTTCCTCCGGGACATCACCGAGCGCAAGGCCATGGAGGAGGCGCTCCGGGCCAGCGAGGGCTGGCACCGGCAGGCGGTGGATGCCCTTCCCATCCTGGTCTGGACGGCACGGCCCGACGGGTACGTGGAGTTCGCGAACGAGCAGTGGCGCGACTTCTCCGGCCAGACGCTCGACCAGGTCACCGGCAGCGGCTGGATGGCGGTGGTGCACCCCGAGGACCTGGAGCGGACGCTCGCCGCCTTCGAGGCCGCGGTAGCCCGGGGCGAGTACCAGGTGGAGCAGCGGCTGCGCCGTCACGACGGCGAGTACCGCTGGTTCCTCGCGAAGGGGCACCTGCTCCGGGACGGCGCCGGGAACCCGGTGCGCTGGTACGGCGTCAACCTCGAGATCCACGACCGGAAGGAGGCCGAGGCCGCCCTCCGCGAGAGCGAGGCCGGATACCGTGGGCTCGTCGACAACCTGAATGCCGGGGTCGTCGTCCACGCGCCCGACACCAGCATCCTGCTCGGCAACGCGAAGGCCTCCCAGATTCTCGGTCTCTCCCAGGACCAGCTGCTCGGGAAGGTCGCCGTCGATCCGGGCTGGTGCTTCGTCCGGGAGGACGGGACGGCGATGCCCGTCGACGAGTACCCCATCGCCAGGGTGCTCGCCACCCGCCGCCCCGTCGTCAACGTCGTGGCCGGCATCCGCCGGCCGGCGACCGACGACATGGCCTGGGTCCTCGTCAGCGGGAGCCCCGTGTTCGGGGAGTACGGTCACCTGCTCCAGGTGGTCGTGACCTTCATCGACATCAGCCGGCGCAAGGAGGCCGAGGAGGCGCTCCGGAAGAGCCAGGCGAAGCTCGCCGTGGCCTCCCGCCTGGCCGCCATGGGGACGCTGGTGTCCGGGGTCGCCCACGAGATCAACAACCCGCTCGCCGGGACACTGTCCGCGCAGGCCCTGGCGCTCGACGACGTCCGATCGATCCGTGACCTCGTCACGGGGACCGCCCCGATCGACCGGGAAGCTGCATCCGGGATCCTGCGCGGCGCGGTCGAGGCGCTGGAGGACGCGCAACTCGGGGCCGAGCGCGTGTCGCGCATCGTGAAGGACATGACCGCCTTCGGACGCCCCGACGCCCGTCGCGCCCGGATGCGGCTCGTGGACGCGGTCGGCTACGCCATGCGCTGTCTCCCGGCATCGATGGCAGCCAGGGCTTCCGTGCACGTCGAGGATCGCGGCGCCCCGGACGTCCTCGGCTCGGTGGGGCAACTCGAGCAGGTGGTCGAGGCGCTCGTCACCAACGCCGCCCAGGCGATGCCCGCCGGGCGGACCGGCCGGATCGTCATCTCCTGCGCCCCTGGTTCGGAGGGCATGGCACGGCTCGAGGTCGCCGACGACGGATCGGGGATGTCGCCGAAGACGCTCGAGCGGGTCTTCGATCCGTTCTTCACGACCCGGCCCGTCGGGGAGGAGCGGGGAACCGGGCTCGGCCTCGCCATCTGCCAGGCCATCGTCACGGCCCACGGCGGCACGCTCGTGGCGACGAGCCAGGCCGGTCAGGGCTCGGTCTTCCGGGTGGAGATCCCCGCAGCGCCCGAGAGGGCGTGAGGCGGCGTGTCCGGGTCGATCCCGCCGGTCGTGCTCGTCGTCGCCGTCGCGGCCGTCAACGAGGCCGAGGTCTTCCGGATCATCGAGAAGCCCTTCGACCGGTTCACGATCCGGTCCGCGGTGTTCCTGGCGCTCGACGCCCTCGGCCGCCTCCCGTCGTAGGATGGGGGCATGAAAGCCTTCACCTTCGACGACGTCCTGCTCATCCCGGCCTACAACCACTACGAGTCCCGCCAGCACGTGGAGGTGTCGGTCACCGACCGGACCGGCAAGCTCTCCCTCGCGCTGCCGGTGATGACGGCCAACATGGACACGGTCACCGAGTCGGCCATGGCCAACTTCATCGGCGAGCGGGGCGGCATCGGCGTCCTCCACCGGATGATGACGGTAGAGCGAAACGTGGCCGAGTACCGCCGGTGCAAGCACCCGGTCTTCGTCTCGGTGGGCTGCGCCGAGGAGGAGCTGGAACGGGCCGAGGCGCTGCGCGACGCCGGCGCGACCCGGTTCGTCGTCGACGTGGCCCATGGCCACGCCCGCTACGTGGGGAAGATGCTCAAGCGGCTGCGCCAGCTCCTCGGCGACGCCTGCCTCATGGCCGGCAACGTCGCGACCTATGCGGGCGCCGACTACCTCGCCTCGGTGGGCGCCGACATCGTGAAGGTGGGCATCGGCCCGGGAAGCGTCTGCACCACGCGCCTCAAGACCGGGCACGGCGTCCCGCAGCTCACCGCCATCCAGGACTGCGCCCGGTGCGATCGTTCCATCGTCGCCGACGGCGGCATCCGGCACGCCGGCGACATCGTGAAGGCGCTCGCCTTCGGCGCCGACTTCGTGATGATCGGCGGGATGCTGGCCGGGACCCGTCCCACCCCGGGACGGAAGGTGCGGGCCAAGGGCGGCGGCTGGGTGAAGGCCTACCGCGGCATGGCGAGCCGCGAGGTGGCCGAGGAGCACCACGGCGGCATCGCCGAGTGGAAGACCGCCGAGGGTGTGGCGGTGACCGTGCCCTACCGCGAGGACGAGGACGCCATCGTCGCCGACATCGTGGGCGGGCTACGTTCCGGGCTCACCTACGCGGGAAGTCGCACCATCCGGGAACTGCAGCGGAAGCTGAACTACGTCGAGATCACGCCCAGTGGATGGCGGGAGGGGACGCCGCACAAGGCCGAGAGTTGACGCTCCGCGACCCGCCCGTTCAGCGCGCGAGGAGCCCGGGAAGCAGCTCCGCCAGCCGTCGTCCGGCATCGGGTGGGATGGGGCCGGCGCACCGGACGAAGGCGGCTCGCGCGATGGAAGGCCACTCCTCGTAGATCCATCCACCAGTCTTCCGGCCGCCCTCGGCGTGGATCCGTTCCATGGCGGCGAAGAGCTCCACGCGGATGGCCTCGGCGAGCTCTTCCCGCTGGTCGGGCGTCAAGCCCGCGCCCGACGCCGCGTCGCCCGCGAGGCGCACCGCGAGCAGCCGGGCCTCCACGAAGGAGAGGGTCATCACCTCGCCCGAGCCCAGCCACGGGTCCCCGTGCACCCTGGAGGCGAGCTGGACGGCCGCCCGGGTCGAGGGGAGGCGGCGCGCGCGGCCTCCCAGGACGCTCACGGCGAGTGACGCGACGGCTTCGGCATCGGCGCCGTCCGTGATCGAGAGCCAGAAGAAGCGCCCCGAGGAGTCGACCCGGGCCGCGGCGACGCCGGGGAGGGCGTCGAGTCGCGCCAGCACGGGCGCGAGGACGGTGCCTCAACCGAGGCCCGTCACCGGGCCTCAACCGAACCCGGTGGCGTGGAGGACGAGGGGATCCATGTCCCGAGACTATCGCGAAGGACGAACCGGAGGGGCGGGTTCGCCTCATGTCCGTCGCGTGCCGTAGAGTGCCGGTGTGAAGCGGACCCCGACATCGCCTGGCGCCGTACCCGGGACGCTGACCTCGCTCCTCGACGAGGTCTTTCGCGGGAGCGGGGACGACCAGGCGGCGTGGGTGGAGGGGCTCGCCGCCGGGACCACGCTGGGACGCTACGATCTCATCCGCGAGGTCGGCCGCGGCGGCGCCGGCGTGGTCTGGGAGGCCCGGGACCGGGAGCTCGGCCGGCGGGTGGCGGTGAAGGTGATCCGCCGGCGGCACGGGAGCACGCCGGAGAAGCGGCTCGTCGCCGAGGCGGAGGTCGCGGCCCGGCTCAGCCATCCCGGGATCGTCACCATCCTCGACGTGGGCCGGAACGAGCGCGGAGCCTGGCTCGTCCAGGAGTTCCTGGTCGGAAGGACGCTCGGCGACAGGCTGGAGGACGGACCGATCCCGCTCCGGGAGGCGCTCGTCATCGAGCGGAAGGTGGCGACGGCGCTGGCCTACGCGCACGGGCACGGCGTGGTTCACCGCGACCTCACCCCGGCGAACGTGTTCCTCTGCGAGGACGGGCAGGTGAAGCTGCTCGACCTCGGCATGGCCCAGGCCTTCGGGAGGCGGAAGCTCGAGGGAGGCACGCCCGACTGGATGGCGCCGGAGCAGGCGCTCGGCGAGCCGGAGGACGAGCGGGTCGACGTCTTTGCACTCGGGGTGCTCCTGTACCGGATGGTGACGGGCGCATCGCCCTTCCCCCCGGGCACCCCCCCGGAGAAGCGGCTCGTCCCCCATCTCGAGGCGCCCGACGTCCCCGGGATGCAGGACCTGGTCGACCGGATGCTCGCCCCCGAGCCCCGGGACCGGCCGCGCGATGCGTCGGCGGTGGAGTCGGAACTCGAGGCCCTGACGTCGACGCTTCCGAGGGAGGGGACCACGACACGGTCCGGCCCGGTGCGCGTCCGTCGCCGCTGGCCGCGGTGGGTGGTCGGGTCCGGCGTGATGCTGCTCGTGGGTTCCGCCGGTGGCGTGGGGGTCGCGCTGGGCCGGATGCGGGCCGGAACCGCCGGCGCGAGCGGCGCCCCCGTCGTGGTCGGCGCGGTCGCCACCTCGCCGGCGTGCCAGTGGGGGCGGGCGACCTGGATCGATCTCGACCGGGAGCCGGACGGAGCGATCCAGCGCAACGGGGAGATGGGCGGGCAGGGGCTCGCCGAGGTGGAGGGCAGGCGGGCCTGGAAGATCACCTCCGACTGGGGCCAGCTCCTGCTCCCCCTCTCGCTCGCCACCCTGGGCGACCCGTTCGCGGTCGAGGCCGAGTTCTTCATGCCACCGGTCACGGCCTGGATGCGCGGCGCGGACATCGTCGTCTTCACCGAGCCGATGGGAGGCGCGAAGACCGGAGACCTGTGGAAGGGGCTGCGGTTCGGCATCCGGGAGGAGCCGGGCAAACCGACCTGGTTCGAGTGGTACGAACCGGATGACACCCGCAAGAACGTGCGGGACTACATCGGGACGCTCCCGGGCACCGTCACGGGCAGGTGGCACACGATCCGGATCGAGGGCTCCCCCTCGAAGGGCTGGTTCCGCGGGCTCCTCGATGGTCGTCCGCTCGTCTTCGCGCACGGCGCCTACGATCTCGGTGGGTCGAAGGTGGTGCTCGGCGCGGGGTACGGCTACATGAATCCGGTCGACGTCGCGTGGTCCAACCTCCGGATCTTCTCCGGCTCTCCGGAGTGCCAGTAGCCCCGCTCTTCCTCCCGGTCCACGCCGATCCCCGATGGGTACCCCTCCTCCGGAGGCTCGGCATCGGGCCGGCCTGAACGGCGCGCCGGGCTATCCTCGCCCCGTGCTCCCCTCCGCCCGAGTCGCGTTTCCGCTCCTCTTCGTATCCCTGGCGCTCCTGCTCGCGGGGTGCCGCCGTCCCACCGCGCCGACCTACCCGGCCGCGCTCCAGGAGGCGGAGACCGCCGCCCACGAGGTGATCCGGCAGGGAGCCACGCCGTCCCTCGGCATCGCGCTCGTGAGCCGCGACCGCGTCGTCTGGGCCCGGACCTTCGGTGTGGCCGACGTCGAGAAGGGGACCCCGGCCACCGGCGCCACCCGATTCGGCATCGGCTCCGTCTCGAAGCTCTTCGCCGCCGTCGCGGTGATGCAGCTCGTCGAGCAGGGGAAGGTCGACCTCGATGCTCCGCTCGTCCGGTACCTCCCGTCCTTCCGGATGGCCGACCCGCGCCACGCGGGGATCACCGTCCGGATGCTCCTCGACCACTCCTCCGGCCTCCCCGGCTCGACCTACCGGAACGGCTTCTCCTTCGCGCCCTTGCCCGACTACGCCGACCAGGTGGTCGCCACGCTGGCCGACGAGCGGCTCAAGGCCCCGCCCGGGCACACCGCCGTCTACAGCAACGACGGCTTCACCCTGGTGGAGCCGCTCGTCCGGGCGGTGACCGGCAAGAGCTACGCCGCGTACGTCCGGAGCGAGATCCTGGAGCCGCTCGGCATGTCGGGCTCCACCTACGCCCTCGCCCCGCTGCCCGACGGCTCCTTCGCCCGGGCCACGCGCGCCGGCGTTTCGCTCGACCAGGAGTTCATCGGTCCGCTGGCGTCCGGAGGGCTGGTCTCGACGCCTGCCGACATGGGGGCGTTCGCCCGGATGCTCCTCGCCCGCGGCTCCGTGGGGGGCAAGCCGATCCTGTCGCCGGCGTCGATCGACGAGATGGCGACCGACCAGACCCGCGGGACCTTCCAGCCGGTCGAGGCGCCGGGGTTGGCCTTCGGGCTCGGGTGGGACACGGTGGCGCAGCCCGGGCTCGGGGCGCTGGGGATCCAGGGCTGGGGGAAGAACGGCGGCACCTTCCAGTACGCGGCGCAGATCCTGCTCGCCCCGCGGGAGGGGCTCGCGGTGGTGGTGATGGGAACCCTCGGGGCCGAGTTCGACGCGGGCGCCATCGCCGAGCGGGTGCTGCTCCGCGCGCTCGTGGAGCAGGGGCGGATCCCCGTCTTCCCCGAGCCCCTCCCTCCGGTCGCATCCCCGGTGGCCACGACCGTCCCCGCGTCGGCCGCGCCCGTCGCAGGGGTCTACGCGAACTACCAGGAGCTGTTCCAGCTGCGGCCCGAAGGGGAGGGCTCGTTCGCCCTGTGGAGCCTCGGACCGGACGGGTTCGTGCCGCGGTGGACCGGGCTCCGTCCGAGGGCCGACGGCTGGCTCACCGCCGATGCGGCACCGCTCCTCTCCTTCCGGACCGTCGAGGGCTCGGGATCGGGCTACCTCGCGATCCGGACGGCGGCCGGGGCCCGACACCACCTCGACACCCTGGCCTACGCGCAGCGGGTCGAGGGGACGGGACGGCCGCTCTCGCCGGCCTGGCGCGCGCGGTTGGGCGGGACGTGGCTTCTCGTGAACGAGGGGGCCGATTCCGAGATCTTCCGGGCCGACATCGATCCGCGCTTCCGGATCGGCACCAGGCCCGAGCTTCCCGGGCTCGTCATCGCCTGGCCCCCAGGTGCCAAGGCCGAGCCCGCCATCGTCGACCCGTCCGGGAGCGACGCCCTCGCGCGCATGATGCTCGACATCCCGGGCAACTTCGGCCGCGACCTGGAGGACCTCGAGATCGTCGCGAGGGGAGGGGAGGAATGGGTTCGCTGGGGCGGGTTCATGCACCGACCGGCGGCGGCGGTTCCGCTGCTCCCGCCGGCGCAGGGCACCCGCGTGCGGTTCGGTCCGGAGGGGTTCGCCGAGTGGCGGGCGATCGAGTCCGGGAAGGCGCCGGTCCGGGTGACGGTGGCGGGGGCGCGGGCCTGGTGGCTCCACGATCCGGGGTTCGCGATCGTCGGCCACGGCAGGGCGACGGGGCAGGCGGTGCTGCCGGCCGGGACCGGACGCGGCTACCTGATGCTCTTCGGGGCGCCTGGCGGCGAGGCCGAGGTCAGCCTCGGACCGGCTACCGCTGGATCACCTTGAACGCGACGAGCAGCGCCACCACGACCCCCATGAGGCTCTCGCCGGCGATGAGGCCGGACGCCACCGGGGTCACGTACCGATCGGCCGAGGCGCGCCGCCACCGGCGCCACGCCCAGGCGACGAGCGCGCCCACGAACATGGCGACGGCGTTGCTCCCCGGGATCACCATGGCGATGCCGAGCCCCGCCGGCGACGGGACGAAGGGCTGGAGCGGCTTGGGCGCGAGCTTCTCGGCCAGCGCCAGCGCGATCCCGAGCAGGAGCCCGGCGGCGATTGCCGAACGGGCCAGCGTCGAGAGCCCACCCACGCCCCCGGCGAACGCCTGGGAGACGCCGGCCCAGACCAGGCACGACGGCGCCGGCCACTCCTCCGACCCGAGCGCCGCGGGGTCCTGCCCGATGATCAGGTAGAAGGCGGGCACCACCACGGCGGCCCCGGCCAGAACCCCGAAGAGCTGGGCGTGGAACTGGACGCGGGGGCTCGCCCCGAGGAGCCACCCGGTCTTGAGCGTGGTGAGCAGGTCGGCGGCGTGGAGGCCGATCCCGCCGGTGACGTTGGCGCTCATGATGTTGCCCGAGAGGTTGCCGGGCGTGATCACCCCGTAGACGAGCTGGGTCACGGGCCCGAGCGCCTTGGTGGGCGTGACGTCGGTCTCGCCCGTGACGCGGGCGGCGACGAAGCCCATCACCACCGCCAGCGGGACGGCGATGAGCCCGGCCCACCAGGGGATCTGGAACAGCCAGGTCATGAGGAGCACCACCACGGGGCCGAGCACGGCGAATCCCGCCGGGAACCACCAGCCCGGGCACTCGACGGCGTCGATGGGATCGGCCGCGCCGGTGGTGCCGCTCCTCCGGGAGAAGATGCGCGTCACCCCGGAGAGGGAGCGGGCGACGCTGCGCCAGTCGAGCGCGAAGGAGGTGAGGCCGGCCCCGACCAGGATGGCGGCGCCCGGCCAGACCGTCCAGCCGACGATGCTCTTGTAGCTGACCGTGGTGAGGACCCCCTTCGCCACCAGGGCCGGCGCAAGCACCGCGTAGGTGAGCACGCCGCCGAGCAGGATCGACCAGCCGGTGCGGAAGCTCATCAGCGCTCCGGCGCCGATGAGCACCACCTCGGTCTTCAGGACGAAGGTCCAGTCCCTGAGCGCCCGCCCGGCCAGGGTGAGCGGGATGGAGAAGGACTCGGGGAGGTTCCAGGGCATCCAGGAGACCCGGCCGGCGCGGAGCCAGGTGAGGGCGGCGGCGAGGAGCGCCGAGATCCCCAGCGCCGTGGCCTGGCGGGAGCCCTCTCCGCCCTGGGCCTCGGCCGCGCCGTGGATGGCCCGCAGCGTCTCCGCGGTGGCGGTGCCGGTGGGGAAGGCCAGCCCCTCGCGGTTGATGAGCTGGCGCTTGATGGGGATGGCGGTGAAGACGCCCAGCGCGGCGATGGCGGCGAACCAGCCGATCATGGGCAACCAGTCCGGCCGCACCGTCGTCACCATCATGAGCGCGCCGAACGCGGCCATGTTGCCGCCGCCGGTCATGTACCCGGCCCCCGAGCTGACGGTGGTGAGCGCGTTGTTCTCGAGGGCGGTGAGCGGGCGGCGCACCAGGCCCGTGGCCTGGAGGCCGCGGAAGAGCGCGAACGCCAGGATGGCCGCGGTGATGGTCACGCCCATCGACCAGCCCGTCTTGAAGAAGACGTAGAGGTTCGACAGGCACATCACCACGCCGATGAGCATGCCGACCGCCACCGCGCGGAAGGTGAGCTGCGGCACGTCCGGCTGGTAGGTCTCCTCGAGCCAGCGCTGCTCGGGATCTGTGGGCACGGTCACCTCAGGGTACGCGGAAGACGCCGCCGAGCGCGGAGCAGTCGGCCGCTGCCGTGACCGCCCCGTACCACGGGCCGTAGTACTGGACCGTGAAGCGCGCGTCGGCCTGCGTGACGGCGCAGGAGCCGATGAGCCCGCCGGGGCAGGCCGCCCCGGCCACGAAGGTGAAGTCGCTGCCGAGAATCTCGATGCAGGTGGCCTGGGCGACGATGTTGCTCGGCATGTCGAGCAGGTCCACGCACGTTCCCGAGCCTCCCAGGCAGCTGCTTCCGGAGGCGGCGGGGGCGTCGGACGCGCAGCCCGCGGCGAGGAGTGTGGAAGCGACGAGGGTGAAGGCGAGAAGGGCGGGGCGGCGCATGGGACCCCGATACTAACCTCTCACTTGACCAGGATGCCGGCCTTCTCGAGATCGGCCATCAGCGTCTTCGTGAGCGACTGCGCCGCACCCGGCGCGCTCTGGACGTTCTGCGTGGTCGAGGCGGCGCTCCAGACCAGGGTTTCCGGGTCGGTGTGCGCGGAGTAGACGGTGGTCTCGGCGGTCACGGTGGTGTCCTCCTCCAGGTAGGCCGAGGAGTAGTAGAAGCCGTCGCCGGCCCCGTAGGCCGACCACCAGCCGCCGTAGTAGGGGGCGGCCGGGACGTAGTCGAAGGTGCCCGGCAGGTAGGCGAGCTCGGTCTTCTTCTTGAACCGCTGCACGATGACCAGGTCGATCTTGTTTTCCTTCACGAACTGGTCGGCCTTCGCCCGGTCGAGCTCTCCGGGCGGGAAGACCCCGGTGGCCGTGGCCGACAGGATTCCCCGGTCGAGGAGCGCCTGGGCGAGGGCGTTCTCGAAGACGACCCGGGTCCGGTCGCTCGGCATGATGCAGACGATGAAGACGCGCTTGACCGGCTGGGCCTGGTACTTGGGGTCGCGCCAGGTCTGGACCATGCGGGTCCCCGTGCAGGAGGACAGGGCCAGCAGGGCGACCGCGGCTGCGGCGGCGCGGAGGAACGACCTCATTCGGATTCCTTCTTTCTCTTTCCCGCCGGGGCGTCCGGGTCGGGGAGCCTCGGGAGGGCGCGAATGGTAGTGCAGCCCCGCGCCGAGGCGCAACTGCGCCGGAGGGGGAAGCGTTCACGCGGTTGTTGCCTTTGGGCGCCCAAGTGCCGACACTGCGGCCAGACCACATCCAAGGAGGAAACGTGCCCTACGTGAACATCCGGTTCGTGCGGGAGAAGGCGACCAAGCAGCAGAAGGCCGCCCTCATCCGCGGCGTCACCAACCTGCTCCACGACATCCTGAAGAAGAACCCGGCCACCACCGTCGTCGTCATCGACGAGGTGGACCCCGACAACTGGGGACTGGGCGGCGAGACGGTGAGCCTTCGCAAGAAGCGTCGCGAGGGGTGAACTGCGGCGGGCGCGGCTGAGGATCTCACAGCGCGCCCGAGCCCGGGTGCTCGACGCCTCCGCGCCGTGGTGGTAGCAAGGGCGCATGGCGCGCGAGGCCGACGCACCCGGGACGCACCGCCTGTACGAGCGGATCGCCGCGCTCGAGAGGGCGCTGGGCGGCTTCTCCGACGACGACGCCACGACCAGCGAGGAGCGGCGCGGGATCGAGCGCGATCTCCTGGCGGCGCGCCACGTGGGCTCCGTCTACCGTCAGGCCCTCGTCGCCATCGCCGACCTGCGGCCCGACGGCGTGGGGGCGGCTCGCGCGGCGGAGATCGCCCGGGCGATCCTCGACGAGACGGCGCAGGGCGCGGGAACCTGATCCGCGGCGCCGGGTCGCCTGGCCCCGCCCGGCTGCAACGGATATGGGTGGTCGATGTCCGGCCGCGCCGATCCCGCCGATCCCCGCTTCCTGCGCGCGCGCCGGCTGATCCTGCTCGTGGTGCTGGGGAGCTACGTCCTCTCCTTCTTCCACCGGATGGCCCCGGCCAGCATCGCCGACCAGGTGACGGGCGCCTTCGGCATCCCGCGGGCCGTGCTCGGCACCCTCGCCGCCACCTACTTCTACGTCTACACGCTCCTCCAGATCCCGGTGGGCGTGGCCGCCGACACGCTCGGTCCGCGGCGGCTCCTCACCTTCGGCTCCCTGGTGGCGGCCGTGGGCTCCCTCACCTTCGCCTTCGCCCCGGCGTGGGAGGTGGCCGCCGTCGGGCGCACGCTGGTGGGCGTCGGCGTCTCCGTGGCGTTCATCGCCGCACTCAAGGTGAACGCGGTCTGGTTCCCGCCCAACCGCTTCGCCTCGCTGAACGGGGCCACCATGTTCGCCGGAAACCTGGGGGCGGTGCTGTCCGGCGCGCCGCTCGCCTGGGTGGTGACCCAGGCGTCCTGGCGGACCGTGTTCGCCACGCTGGGCCTGCTCTCCGCCGCGATCGGGCTGGCGTCCTGGTGGGTGGTGCGCGACCGGCCCGAGGACGCCGGTTTCCCGCCGGTGAACCCCCGGAGCTTCGACAGCGGCGTGGTGCACGCCTGGACCGACGCGCTGCGCGAGGTGGTCGCGAACCGGGCGACCTGGCCGGGGTTCTTCGTGAACGCCGGCGTGAGCGGCAGCTTCTTCGCCTTCGCCGGCCTCTGGGCCATCCCCTACCTGGTCGAGATGCACGGGATGAGCCACGTCTCCGCCGCGCAGCACGCCAGCCTCCTCCTGCTCGGGGTCGCCGTGGGCTCGGTGCTGATCGGTCTCGTCTCCGACCGGATCGGCCGGCGCGCGATGGTCATGCGGGTCTACACGGTCCTCTTCGCCCTCTCCTGGATCCCCTGGCTCGCCGGCGTGCGCTGGCCGTTGGCCGGAACGCTCGCCTGGTTCGCGTTCATGGGGCTCGTCATCCCGGGGTTCACGCTCACCTGGGCCGTGGCCAAGGAGGTGAACCGGCCGCAGTTCTCGGGCATGGCCACCTCGGTGGTGAACGTCGGCGGGTTCCTGGGTGCCGGGATCCTCCAGCCCCTCATCGGCTGGCAACTCGACGTGGGGCGCCGGGCGGGCGACGTCCCGGCCGCCTGGTCCCGGGCCATCGCGATCCTGGCCGGCGCCGCCGCGGTCGGCGCGGCCTGCTCCTTCCTGGTGCGGGAGCGCGCGCGACCCGATCTGCGGATCTCGGACGGACGGGGGCGCCCCGCCGGGGTATGAGTGTCCACCAGGAACCGGTCATGCCCGAAACCCGCCTCCACACCTGCATGCTGTGCGAGGCCACCTGCGGCATCTCCGTGCAGGTGGAGGGGGGGCGCGTCACCGGCGTCCGGGGGGACCGCGAGGACCCGTTCAGCCGCGGCCACGTCTGCCCCAAGGCCGCCGCCATCCCCGACGTGATGGACGACCCGGACCGGATCCGGGAGCCGATGCGCCGGGTGGGGGACCGCTGGGAGCCGGTCTCCTGGGACGAGGCCCTCGCCGAGGCCGCCGACCGCATCGCGGCCATCCAGCGGGAGCACGGCCGGAGCGCCGTGGGCATGTACGTGGGCAACCCCGCCGTGCACGGCCACGGGGCCATCCTCGGCATCCCGCTGCTCTCCAAGGCGCTCGGAGGCCGGTCCCGCTTCTCGGCCACCTCGGTCGATCAGCTCCCGCAGATGCTCGCCTCGCTGGAGATGTTCGGGCACCAGCTGCTCTTCCCGGTGCCGGACGTCGACCGGACCGGCCACTTCCTCGTGCTGGGCGCGAACCCCATCGTCTCGAACGGCAGCCTCATGACCGCGCCCGGGATCGCCCATCGACTCTCGGCGCTCCGCGCCCGCGGGGGCAAGCTCGTGGTGGTGGACCCGCGCCGGACCGAGACCGCCGCCGTCGCCGACCGGCACGTGGCGATTCGCCCCGGGGGAGACGCGGCGCTCCTGCTCGGAATGCTGCACGTCGTCTTCGCCGAGGGGCTCTCCCGCCCCGGCAGGCTGGCCGGGTTCTCCGACGGGCTGGATCGGCTCACCGCCATCGCCGCGCGCTTCCCGCCCGAGCGGGTCTCGACGCGAGCGGGCGTCGCGCCCGAAGAGATCCGGACGCTGGCCCGCGACTTCGCCACCGCGCCCACCGCCGTGTGCTACGGCCGGGTGGGGATCTCCACGCAGGCCTACGGCGCCATCGCCTCCTGGCTCGTCAACGTGCTCAACGTCGTGACCGGAAACCTCGACCAGCCCGGCGGCGCCATGTTCACGACGCCGGCCGCCGACGTCGTCGCCCTGAACGCCCGGCTGGGGACCCTGGGCAGCTTCGGCCGGTTCGCGAGCCGGGTCCGGGGGCTGCCCGAGTTCGGGGGTGAGCTGCCCTCCGCCACCCTGGCCGAGGAGATCGACACCCCGGGTGAAGGCCAGATCCGCGGCCTCGTCACCTTCGCCGGGAACCCCGTGCTCTCGACGCCGAACGGCGGCCGGCTCGACCGCGCCCTGGCCGGCCTCGACTTCCAGCTCTCCATCGATCCCTACCGGAACGAGACCACCCGCCACGCCCACCTCATCCTCCCGCCCACCTTCGGCCTGGAGCGGGACCACTACGACCTGGTCTTCAACTCGGTGGCCATCCGCAACGTGGCGCGCTACGCCCGGGCCGCGGTGGCGCCACCTCCCGGCGTGCGGGACGACTGGGACATCCTGCTCGGCCTCGCGTTCGCGCTCCGCGACCGGGGCGGGGGAGCGAACCGGCGCGGGTTCGGCGCGACGCTCCGGGCCGCCCGGGCGCTGGGGCCGAAACGCATCCTGGGGCTCCTGCTCCGCTTCGGGCCGCACCCGCTGTCGATCGGGATGCTGGAGCGCGCGCCCCATGGCATCGATCTCGGGCCGCTCCGCCCCCGCCTGCCCGACCGGCTCTTCACGCCCGACCGGCGCATCCGCCTCGTCCCCAAGGTCTTCGAGGAGGGCCTGGCGCGGCTCGAGGCCGACCTGGAGCCGGCGCCGCCGTCGCGCCCGGACGAGCTGCTCCTCATCGGCCGGCGGCAGCTGCGCGGCAACAACTCCTGGATGCACAACAGCGAGCGACTGGTGAAGGGGCCGGCAGGCTGCACGCTCCAGATCCACCCCGACGACGCGGCGGCCCGCGGGCTCTCCCACGGCGCGGTGGCGCGGGTGCGGTCCCGGGTCGGCGAGATCCGCGTGCCGGTGGCCGTGACCGACGAGGTGGGGCGCGGCGTGGTCTGCCTGCCGCATGGATGGGGGCACGGGCGGCCGGGGGTCGCCCTCGGCGTGGCGGCGGCCCACGCCGGCGCGAGCTACAACGACCTGGCCGACGAGGGGAGGGTGGACGCGCTCTGCGGCAACGCCGACCTGAGCGGCGTCCCGGTAACGGTGGAGGCGGCGCCGGTGGCCTGAGCCCCGCTTGCTCACCTTCTTCCTCCAGAGTTCCCCGATCTTCGCCGTGGTGGCCATCGGGTTCGCCGCGGCCCGCCTGGGCTGGCTCGCGCCGGCGGGCATCGCCGCGTTCGCCGCCTTCGCCTTCGACGTGGCGCTCCCGGCCCTGGTGACGAGCCTGCTGGCCCGCCAGCCGCTCTCCTCCATCTTCGACGCCCGCTTCTTCGGCGCGCTCCTCGGCGCGGGGGCGATCGTCTTCGCCGCGACGGCGGCCCTGACCGCGCTGGCCCGGCCCGGGCTCCGGGTGGTGGGGGCGCACGCCCAGGCGGCCACCACCGGCAACCTGGGCTTCCTCGGCGTGCCGCTCCTGCTGGCGCTCCTCGGGGAGCGGGCCACCGGGCCGCTCGCCATGGCCATCCTGGCCGAGGTCGGGCTCCTCATGCCGCTCGGCATCGTGCTCATGAGCCTGGGCCGGGAACGGGGGGGGGAACCCCGCCGTGTCCTCCGCGACGTGGCCCGGGCCACCCTCGGAAACCCCATCGTGCTCGGGGTCTGCGCCGGGCTGGCCGTGGGGCTCTCCGGCTCGCGCCTGCCCGTGCCGGTGGACCGCTTCCTCTCCTTCGTGGGCGCCTCGGCGGGTCCCACCGCCCTCTTCGCCCTGGGGGGATCGCTCGCCGCGCGCCGGATCGGGCCGCACTGGGGCGCGGTGGCTGGGATCGCCGCGGCGAAGCTCGTGGCCTACCCGGCCGTGGCCTGGATGCTGCTGCGGTCGACCGGGCTGCCGCCCCACTGGGTGGCCGCGGGGGTCCTCATCGCGGCGCTCCCCACCGCCGCCAACGTCTTCGTCTTCGCGCAGCGCTACGACGCGGTCCCGGGGCGGATCTCGGCGGAGATCCTGCTGTCGACGGTGGCGGGTGCCGCGACCTTCCCGGTGGTGGCCTGGCTCGTCCTTCCTTGAGGGTCAGGACGACAGGCTGGCGTTCGTGAGGTCGGACACGAACATGAAGCCGGGCGCGTGGGTGATGCAGAAGGGCAGCCGGCTCGCCAGAGCAGCCGCCTGGGGCGTCACCCCGCAGGCCCAGAAGACCGGGAGCTCCCCGGGGCGGATCTCCACCGGGTCGCCGAAGTCGGGTCGGGCCACGTCAGCGATGCCCAGCGCCGCCGGCTCGCCCACGTGGATCGGCGCGCCGTGGACCCGCTCGAATCGGGCGGTCACGCGCACCGCCAGCGGCACCAGCGAGGCGGGTACGGGGCGCATGCTCACCACCAGCGGCCCGTGGAACCGCCCGGCCGGCGTGGTGGGAACACCGGTGCGGTACATGGGAACGTTGCTGCAGGCCTCGACGTGGCGGAGCGGGACGCCGGCCTCGGCCAGGGCCTCCTCGAAGGAGAAGCTGCAGCCGATGAGGAAGGCGACCAGGTCGTCGGTCCACAGCGAGCGCACCTCGGTGCGCTCCTCGACCAGGCGGCCGTCGCGGTAGACGCGGTAGCGCGGCAGGTCGGTGCGGAGGTCGGCGCCGGGGGCGCAGCGGGGCTCGACCGTGCCCGCCTCGACCACCTCGACGAGCGGGCAGGGCTTGGGGTTGCGCTGGCAGAAGAGGAGGAAGTCGAAGGCGGCCTCGCGGGGGACCACCATGAGGTTGGCCTGGACGAACCCGGTCGCGAGCCCGGAGGTGGGGCGGTCGAGCGTGCCGGTGCGGCAGGCGGCACGGACCTGCGCGGGCGTCATCTTCGCTCCCTCGTCCATACTCTTCACGCTCCGTTCACAGGCCCAGGTAGGCCTTGCGGACCAGGTCGCTCCCCAGCAGCTCGGCTGCGCTCCCCTCGGCCACCACCCGCCCGGTCTGGATGACCGTGGCGCGGTGGGCGATGGAGAGGGCCCGCTGCACGTTCTGCTCGACGAGCAGCACGGCCACGCCGGTCCGGTTGATGGAGAGGATGGTCTCGAAGATGCGGGCCACCAGCATGGGCGCGACGCCCCAGGAGGGCTCGTCGAGCAGGAGGAGCCGCGGGCGGGACATGAGCCCCCGGCCGATGGCCAGCATCTGCTGCTCGCCGCCGGAGAGGGTGCCGGCCTGCTGCTCCTGCCGGTCCCTGAGGAAGGGGAAGGTCTCGAGCACCAGGTCGAGCGACTCCCGGATCTCCCGCGCGTCACGTCGGGTGAACGCGCCCAGCTCGAGGTTCCGGCGGACGGTGAGGCGGGGGAAGAGGTGGCGCCCCTCCGGTACGAGGGAGAGGCCGAGCGGCACCCGCCGGTGGGCGGGCAGCCCCTGGATGGGCTGGCCGTCGAGCTCGATGCTGCCCGAGTCGATCCGGTTCAACCCCGCGACGGCCCGGAGCACGGTGGACTTGCCGGCGCCGTTCGCCCCCACCACCGCGGCGATGGAGCCCGCCGCCACCTCGAGGCTCACCCCGTGGACGGCCGGGACGCGCCCGTAGGAGATGCGGACGTCACGGACCCGGAGCAAGGTAACCCTCCCCCAGGTAGGCCCGGATGACGTTGGGGTCGACGGCGATGGCGGCCGGAGGCCCCTCGGCGATCTTGCGCCCGTTCTCCAGGACCACCATCCGGTCGGCGATGGGCATGATGCCCTCCATCACGTGCTCCACCACCACGCAGGCGATCCCGCGATCCCGGATGCGCTTCACGAGCTCGACCGCCTCCTGGACCTCGGAGGCGGTGAGCCCGGCCATCACCTCGTCGAGCAGCAGCAGGCGGGGTCCGGTGGCGAGCGCCCGGGTGAGTTCGAGCCGCTTCTGCTCGGCCACCGTGAGCTGCCCGGCGGGATCGTGGGCGCGGCGCCCCAGGCCGGTGAAGTCGAGCGCCTCCCGGGCCACCACCGCGGCCTTCGGGACGGCACGGTGGCGCAGCATGGCGCCCACCATGACGTTCTCGAGCACCGTCATGGAGCGGAAGATGCGGACGATCTGGAAGGTGCGGGCCACCCCGCGCGCCGCCACGGCCTCCGGCGGCAGCCCCTCGATGGGCGCGCCGTCGAGGAGGATGGTCCCCGAGGTGGGTGGGAAGAACCCGGCCAGCGAGTTGAAGACGGTGGTCTTCCCGGCGCCGTTGGGGCCGATGAGCCCCATGATCTCCCCTGCGCGCAGGGTGAACCCGACGTCCTCGTTGGCGGTGAGGCCGCCGAAGCGCTTGGTGAGCCCCCGGACCTCGAGCAGCGGCGCGGTCACGGGAACCTCGCCTCGGGCTCGGGCGGCGCCACCGGGCGCGGCGCACGCCGCGTGAAGAGCCCCATGACGCCGGACGGCTGGAAGACGGCGATGACCACGAGCAGCGCCCCGTAGACCACGAGGTCGGTGCCGCGGCCGGTGCCGCCGAAGGCGATGCGGGTGGCCTCCTCGAGGGCGGTCAGGACCACCGCCCCGCGCACCGGCCCCCTCAGCGTCCCGGCGCCTCCCAGGATGGCCACCAGCGCGATCTTGATGGAGAGCCCGGTGGAG
>CAIVAR010000110.1 GCA_903904005.1 uncultured Anaeromyxobacter sp. | reverse complement strand
GGCGGCGATGGCGTCGGCGAGCTTGCCGGTACCGTCCGGGGAGTTGTCGTCGATGACCAGGATGTCCACGTCGGGCGTGGCGGCCAGGATGGCCTCGGTCATGGGGCCGACGTTGTCCTTCTCGTCGTAGGTCGGCAGGCAGACCAGGGCACGGCGGCTGGGGGCGGCGGTTGCGGTGTCGGTCATGGAAGGGCTCCGGCGATCTCCTCGGCGACGCGGCGGGCGGCACCCGGCTCGCCGAGCGAGCGGCGGACCTCGGCGAGCCCGTCGAGCTGCTCCCGGCGGGCCGCCGGGTCGGAGAGCAGCCGCTCGATCTCGGCGGCCATGCGCTCGGGGCTGGCCTCGGCCTGCAGGAGCTCGGGCACCACCGTCCGGCCGGCCAGGATGTTCACGAGAGCGAAGTGGGACATGTGGACGAGGAGGCGGGCCACCCAGTAGGAGAGCCAGGCCATCTTGTAGACCACCACCATGGGGCGGTTCATGAGCGCGGTCTCGAGCGTGGAGGTGCCGCTCTTGACCAGCGCCGCGTCGCTCGCCCCCACCGACTCGTCGGCGCGGCCGGCCACGAACCGCACGTCGAGGCCGGCGTGGCGGGCCAGGGCCGGGCGCAGCGCCTCCTCGCTCAGCGTGGCGGCCACGGGGACCACGAACTGGACGTCCGGGTGCAGGACCCGGATGCGCTCCGCCGCCTCGAGCATGGGGGGGAAGATCCGGGCGATCTCGCTGCGGCGGCTCCCGGGCAGGAGCGCCACCACGGTCCGGCCGGCGGAGAGCCCGAGCGCGAGCCGATAACTCGCGGCGTCGCCGGGGAGCGCCCGCTCGGCGAAGGGATGGCCGACGAAGCGGGCCGAGACCCCGGTGCCGTCGTAGAAACGCTCCTCGAAGGGGAGGATGCAGAGCATCCGGTCGACGACCTTCGCGATCTTGCGGGCCCGGCCGCTGCGCCAGGCCCAGATCATGGGACTCACATAGTAGATGACCTTCACCCCCAGCTTCTTCAGATGCTTCGCCAGGCGGAGGTTGAAGTCGGGGCTGTCGACGAGCAGCGCCACCTTGGGGCGCCGCTCCTCGGCTGCGCGGCGCAGCCCGCGCAGCACCGCCAGGATACGGGGGACCTTGGGGAGCACCTCGGCGAAGCCCATGACGTTCAGGTCCTCGGCCGGGTAGAGCGTCTCGAGGCCGGCGGCGCGCAGCCGCGGCCCTCCCACCCCGAAGGCGCGCACGTCGGGGCGCATCTTCAGGAGCTCTTCGAGGGCTCGCGCGGCGTGGAGGTCCGCGCTCGCCTCGGCGGCGACGATGAGGATCCCGTCCTGCAAGCGCGCGGGTTATAGCACGCGACTTGACCGAACATCCGTTCAGGCCCAGCATGGCCGCGTGAAGCCCCGACCCGTATCCAATCCGCCGAATCCCTGGGACGCGACCACGGTCGACTGGCTGGGGGAGCCCCCGGCGGCCCTGCCGCACGTCTACGCCGACGCCACCCGCGAGATCCTCTCCCGGAACGACAGCCCGGACATTCCCTTCAACTTCAGCGTGAACCCCTACCGGGGCTGCGCGCACGCCTGCGCCTACTGCTACGCGCGCCCCACCCACGAGTACCTCGGCTTCGGGGCCGGCACCGACTTCGACACCCGGATCGTGGCCAAGCTCCGGGCCCCCGAGCTGCTCCGGCGGGCCTTCGAGCGCTCCTCGTGGACCGGTGAGCCCATCGCCTTCTCCGGGAACACCGACGCCTGGCAGCCGCTCGAGGCCTCGCTGCGCCTCACCCGGGGGTGCCTGGAGGTCTGCGCCGAGTACCGCAACCCGGTGCTCGTCACCACCAAGGCCCCGCTCGTGGAGCGGGACGTGGATCTCCTCGCCGCGCTCGCCGCCCGCGGGGCGGCCTCGGTCTCCATCTCCCTCCCCTTCCTCGACGGCCACCGGGCCCGCGCCATCGAGCCCTGGGCGGCCTCGCCGGAGCGCCGGCTCGAGACCATCCGGAGGCTCGCCGCGGCTGGCATCCCGGTGGGGGTGAGCATCGCCCCGGTCATCCCGGGGTTGAACGACGAGGAGATCCCGCGAATCCTCGCCGCCGCGCGGGAGGCCGGGGCGACCCGCGCCCACTGGCTCCTCCTCCGCCTGCCCGGTGCCGTGGCCGCGGTCTTCGAGGAGCGTCTGCGGGAGGCCCTTCCCGAGCGGGCCGAGCGGGTCCTCCACCGGATCCGCGAGACGCGCGAGGGCAAGCTCTACGACGGGCGGTTCGGGGTGCGGGGGCGCGGCGAGGGGGAGTACGCCCGCACCATCGCGGGCCTCTTCGACGCGGCCTCCTCCCGGCTCGGCTTCGCCGAGGGAAGGCCCACCGCCGATACACCCTTCCGGAGGCCCCGTCCCCAGCTCGACCTCTTCGCCACCGGGTGATCCGCCTGTTAAGGAAGGGGCCCGATGACCGAGCCCGCCACGCCCGCCGCGAAGCCCCCCGTTCCCCCGCAGCCTCGCGACCCGGTCTGCGGCATGGAGGTCGACGTCTCGAAACCGCCGGGCGGCACCTTCCTTCACGGACGCTTCCAGTACGCCTTCTGCAGCGACGGCTGCAAGGAGCGATTCGCCGCCGACCCGGAAGCCTTCCTGGCGAAGGACCCGGTATGCGGGATGGACGTGAACCCCTTCGCCCCGCGCGGGGGGAACTTCGACCACGGCGGAAGGGCGTTCCGCTTCTGCAGCGGGCGTTGCCTCGAGCGGTTCCGCGCCGACCCTGCGACGTTTCTCGACGGGGGGCCCGCAGGAATGGAGAGCCCTCCTCCGCCCCCTGCGGGCGCGGAGGTGCTCTGGGTCTGCCCGATGGACCCGGAGGTGAAGGAGAAGTCCCCGGTCCCCTGCCCCATCTGCGGCATGGCCCTCGAGCCGCTGGTGGTCGGCGGGATGCCGCTCGCCGACGAGCGGAACCCCGAGCTCGAGAACATGGTCCGGCGCTTCTGGCTCTCCTTCGTGCCGGCGCTCTTCGTCTTCAACCTGTCGATGGCCGACATGCTGCTCCCCGGCCACCCCGTCACCCGCCTCTTCGGCGCCCGGCCGCTCGCCTGGATGCAGCTCGTCGCCTCGACGCCGGTGGTCCTCTGGGGCGGCTGGCCCTTCTTCGAGCGGGCCTGGCTCTCCCTGCGCACCCGCCACTTCAACATGTTCACCCTCATCGGGCTCGGCACCGGCGCGGCCTGGCTCTTCAGCGCGGCGGCCACGGTGCTGCCGCCCGCCTGGTTCCCGGCCGCCTTCCGGGCCCACGGCGGCGCGGTTCCCGTCTACTTCGAGTCGGCCGCGGTCATCGTGGAGCTCGTGCTGCTCGGGCAGATCCTGGAACTGCAGGCCCGCAGCCGCGTGTCGGGCGCCATCCGGGCGCTGCTCGCGCTCGCGCCGAAGACCGCGCTCCGCGTGCTCGACGACGGGCGGGACGAGGAGATCCCGCTTGGAGACGTGACGCCGGGGATGCTGCTCCGGGTCCGTCCGGGCGAGAAGATCCCGGTCGACGGACCGGTCGTCGAGGGGCGGTCGTCGGTGGACGAGTCGATGGTCACCGGCGAACCGATCCCGGTCGAGAAGGGGCCGGGAGAGCGGGTCACCGGCGGAACGGTGAACGGCAACGGAACCTTCGTGCTGCGCGCCGACCGGGTCGGGAAGGACGCGCTGCTCGCCCAGATCGTCCGGATGGTGAGCGAGGCGCAGCGGAGCCGCGCCCCCGTCCAGCGGCTCGCCGACGCGGTGGCCGGCTGGTTCGTACCCGCGGTGGTGGCGTCCGCCGCGGCGGCCTTCGCCGCCTGGGCCATCTGGGGGCCCGAGCCGCGCCTCGCCTTCGCGCTCGTGAACGCGGTGGCCGTGCTCATCATCGCCTGCCCGTGCGCGCTGGGGCTCGCCACCCCCATGGCCATCATGGTGGGGACGGCGCGGGGCGCGAGCGCCGGGATCCTGGTGCGGAGCGCCGAGGCGCTCGAGACCTTCGGCAAGGTGGACGTCCTGCTCCTCGACAAGACGGGGACCCTCACGGCCGGCAAGCCCGTCCTGGCCAGCGTGGTGGCGGGCCCGGGCCTGTCCGAGGAGGAGCTCCTCCGGCTCGCCGCGGGACTGGAGCGGGGAAGTGAGCACCCGCTCGCCGCCGCCATCCTGGCCGGGGCGCGGGCGCGCGGCATCGAGGTCCCGTCGGCGGAGCGGTTCGGATACCGGCCCGGCCTGGGCGTGGAGGGTCGGGTCGGCGAGCGCCGGGTCGCGGTCGGGACGGCCGCGCTGCTCCGCGAACTGGGCATCGACCCGGGATCGCTCGACGGGCGCGCGGACGAGCTCCGCCGCGGGGGCGGAACGGTGGTCCTCGTGGCCGTCGACGGACGCGCCGAGGGGCTCCTCGAGGTTCGCGATCCGGTGAAGCCGGGGGCGGCGCGTGCGGTGGCCGCGCTGGCCGCGGAAGGGGTCGAGGTGGTCATGGTGACCGGCGATGCGAGGACCACCGCCGAGGCGGTGGCCCGCGAGGTCGGCATCGCGCGGGTCGAGGCCGGGGTGCTTCCCGCCGGGAAGGGAGCGGTGGTTGCCCGCTACCTCGCCGAGGGGCGCGTGGTGGCCATGGCGGGGGACGGCGTCAACGACGCGCCGGCGCTGGCCGCGGCCAGCGTGGGCGTGGCCATGGGCACCGGCGCCGACGTGGCCATGGAGACGGCCGGTATCACGCTCGTGAAGGGGGAGCTGTCGGGCCTGCTCCGGGCGCGCCGCCTCTCCCGCGCCACGATGCGCAACATCCGCCAGAACCTCTTCTGGGCCTTCGCCTACAACGTGCTGGGGGTCCCGCTTGCCGCCGGGGTCCTCTACCCGTTCACCGGCTTGCTCCTTTCACCCATGGTCGCGAGCGCAGCCATGAGCTTCAGCTCGGTCACGGTGATCCTGAACGCGCTGCGGCTGCGCACGCTCGACCTCGACCGGTGACCGGCGCGCCGGCGCCGCCGCTCAGGTCTCCTTCTCGTCGAGCCAGCGGGTCGCGGCCGGGACGTCGTGGCGGCGAAGGCGAGAGAGCAGCCGCGCCGGGCTGCGGTCGACGACCACCAGCTTGCGGTGGGCCGGACGGAGGAAGCCCTCCTCCACTGCGTGGTCGAGCAGCCGGATGAGGGGGGCGTAGTAGCCACCCACGTCGAGCAGGCCGATGGGCTTGGCGTGGATTCCCAGGTAGCCCCAGGTCATCACCTCGAAGAGCTCCTCGAACGTGCCGATGCCGCCGGGGAGCGCCACGAAGGCGTCGGAGAGCTTCGCCATCCGGGCCTTGCGGACGTGCATGGAGGGAACCACCTCGAGCCGGGTGAGGCCGTGGTGGGCGATCTCCCGGCGGAACAGCGCGCGGGGGATGACCCCCACGACGGTGGCGCCGCCGGCGAGCGCCGCGTCGGCCACCACGCCCATGAGCCCGATGCTCCCACCCCCGAAGACGAGCCCGAGCCCCTCCCCGGCCAGAGCGGCGCCGAATCTCCGGGCCGCCCGCGCGTAGGATGGGAGGCGCCCGTTCGAGGAGCCGCAGAAGACGCAGACGTTCTTCACGCCGCCGAATCTAGCTTTCCCGGCCCCCTGCAGGGAGCGCTTTTCCCGTGGGGCGCTGCGTCATTCACTGCCAGATAACGGACCGCATTCGTCCGCTATGTTTGGGCGCATTTCTGCTTCCTTCGCCTGTGCCCGATGCGTAGAATCGCCGCCCCAAATGACCAGGCCCGAGCCCGCAGCCTCCGCCGCCCGGCGGATCGGGACCTGGACGGTGTCACCTTCAGCCCTCGAGGGGTGATGATGAGCGTCGCAACCGCCAGCACCGCAGCACCGGCAAAGGTCTCCCGCCTGTCCGTCTTCTGGGACAGCCAGGTCGGGAAGAAGTTCGTCTCCGCCGTGACCGGCGTCCTCCTGTTCGTGTTCGTCGTCGGACACATCCTCGGCAACCTGCAGGCCTTCCAGGGTGCGGCGAAGTTCAACGCCTACGCCCAGTTCCTTCAGAACACGAAGGGGCTCATCTGGACGACCCGCATCGTCATGCTGGGGGCGCTCATCCTGCACGCCACGGCCGGGATCCAGCTCTACCTCCGGGCCCGCGCGGCGCGCCCCCAGCCCTACCGGGTGCCGCTCGCCAACCCGGCCACGGTCTCGTCGAAGACGATGATCTGGACGGGTCTGCTCACGCTGGCCTTCATCGTCTACCACCTGCTCGACCTCACGCTCGGCGCGGCGCTCGTCCACTCCGGGTTCGTGCACGGCGACGCCTACCTGAACCTCGTGAACACCTTCCGCAGCACGGGCAAGGTGCTCTTCTACGGGGTCTCGGTCATCGGCCTCGGGCTGCACCTGTCCCACGGCCTCTACTCGCTGTGGCAGTCGCTCGGGTTCCGCCACCCGCTCTGGACCCCGTCCATCACGAAGGCCGCCGTCCTCATCGGCGTCGTCCTGGCCATCGCCTACCTTTCGATCCCCGCCGGCGTCGTCGCCGGCCTCATCCGCCTCTAGAGGTGACACGGATGCCGACCCTCGACTCCCGGACCCCAGCCGGACCGCTTGCAGAGAAGTGGACGAAGCGGAAGACCGATCTCAAGCTCGTCAACCCGGCCAACAAGCGGAAGTACACGATCATCGTGGTGGGCACCGGCCTCGCCGGCGCCTCCGCGGCCTCGTCCTTCGGCGAGCTCGGCTACAACGTCCTGAACTTCTGCTTCCAGGACACGCCGCGCCGGGCCCACTCCATCGCGGCGCAGGGCGGCATCAACGCCGCCAAGAGCTACCAGAACGACGGTGACTCCGTCTGGCGGCTCTTCTACGACACCATCAAGGGCGGCGACTTCCGCGCCCGCGAGGCCAACGTCTACCGGCTGGCCGAGGTGTCCAACAACATCATCGACCAGGCCACCGCCCAGGGCGTCCCCTTCGCCCGCGAGTACGGCGGCACGCTCGCCAACCGCTCCTTCGGCGGCGCGCTGGTCTCCCGCACCTTCTACGCGCGCGGGCAGACCGGGCAGCAGCTCCTCATCGGCGCCTACCAGTCGCTCATGCGCCAGGTCGAGCTCGGCAAGGTGAAGATGTTCCCCCGCACCGAGATGCTGGATCTCATCGTCATCGACGGCCGCGCCCGCGGCATCGTGACGCGCGACCTCGTCACCGGGAAGGTCGAGTCGTTCCTGGCCGATGCGGTGGTGCTGGCCACCGGCGGGTACGGAAACCTCTACTACCTGTCGACCAACGCCAAGGGCTCGAACGTCACCGCCGCGTGGCGGGCGCACCGCAAGGGCGCGTTCTTCGCCAACCCCTGCTACACGCAGATCCACCCGACGTGCATCCCCCGCGCCGGCGAGTACCAGTCGAAGCTGACGCTCATGTCCGAGTCGCTCCGCAACGACGGGCGCATCTGGGTGCCCAAGAAGTCCGGCGACGGCCGGACGCCCGACCAGATCCCCGAGGGCGAGCGCGACTACTACCTGGAGCGCAAGTACCCGACCTACGGGAACCTGGCTCCCCGCGACATCGCCTCCCGTGCCGCGAAGCAGGCCTGCGACGCCGGCCTGGGCGTCGGCCCCGGTGGACTGGGCGTGTACCTGGACTTCTCCGACTCCATCAAGCGGCTCGGGGCGAAGGCCATCGGGGAGCGCTACGGCAACCTCTTCGACATGTACAACCGCATCACCGGCGAGAATCCCTTCGCCGTCCCGATGCGCATCTACCCCGCGGTGCACTACACCATGGGCGGCCTGTGGGTGGACTACGACCTCATGTCCAACCTGCCCGGCCTCTTCGTGCTCGGCGAGGCGAACTTCTCCGACCACGGCGCGAACCGGCTGGGCGCCTCGGCGCTCATGCAGGGTCTCGCCGACGGCTACTTCGTCATCCCCTACACCATCGGTGACTACCTGGCCCGCGGCGGCCTGGCCAAGGCCGACAACGGCCACGCCGACGTGAAGGCGGCCGAGGCGGCCGTGAACTCCCGCGAGAAGAAGCTCCTCGGGATCAACGGCAAGCACACCGTCGACTGGTTCCACAAGAAGCTCGGCGAGATCATGTGGGAGAACGTCGGAATGGCCCGGACCAAGGAGAGCCTCGAGAAGGCCATCCAGGAGATCCCGGCCCTTCGCGACCAGTTCTGGCGGGACGTGAAGGTCCCCGGTGTCGAGGGCGAGTTCAACCAGGAGCTGGAGAAGGCCGGCCGCGTGGCCGACTTCCTCGAGCTCGGCGAGCTCCTCTCCCGCGACGCGCTCGACCGCAACGAGTCCTGCGGCGGCCACTTCCGCTCCGAGTTCCAGACCGAGGACGGAGAGGCCAAGCGCAACGACGCCGAGTACGCCTACGCGGCCGCCTGGGAGTGGACGGGGGAGAACAAGCCCTGGACGCTCAACAAGGAACCGCTGGTCTTCGAGAACATCCAACTCCAGACCCGGAGCTACAAGTGAGACTGACCCTCGAGATCTGGCGCCAGAAGGGCGCCGACGATGCCGGCCGCTTCGTCCGCTACGACCACGACGACGTGAGCGAGCACATGTCGTTCCTGGAGATGCTCGACGTCCTCAACCAGAAGCTCATCGGGAAGGGCGAGGAGCCGGTGTCGTTCGACAGCGACTGCCGCGAGGGCATCTGCGGCATGTGCGGCTTCGTCGTGAACGGCTACCCGCACGGACCGCAGCCCCTCACCACGGTGTGCCAGCTGCACATGCGCCACTTCCACGACGGGGACGTGCTGCGGCTCGAGCCGTTCCGCGCCAAGGCCTTCCCCATCATCCGGGACCTGGCCATCGACCGCAGCGCGCTCGACCGGGTCATCATGGCCGGCGGCTACACCTCCATCAACGCCGGCGGTCCCCGGGACGCCAACAGCATCCTGGTCGGCAAGAAGGAGTCGGACCTCTCCATGGACGCGGCGGCCTGCATCGGCTGCGGCGCCTGCGTGGCGGCCTGCCCCAACGCGTCGGCCTCGCTCTTCACGGGCGGGAAGATCTCGCACCTCGGGCTCCTGCCCCAGGGCGAGCCGGAGCGGAAGACCCGCGCCCTCAGCATGGTGGAGCGGCACAACGCCGAGGGCTTCGGCGGCTGCACGGTCATCGGCGCCTGCGCCGAGGCCTGCCCGAAGGGGCTCAAGCTCGACTTCATCGCCCGCATGAACAAGGACTACCTGGCCGGGACGCTCACCTTCCGGGAAGAGGCGTCGGGCGGCGGAAGCGGGTAGACCGTCGTCACGCCTTGCGGTACAGGACGCCCGTGCGGATCTCGCGCGGGCGTCTCCTTTTGCGGGTGGCCCTCCTCCTCGTGGGCGGGGGCTTCATGGCGTGGCGCGCGGTCGAGACGCGGCGCTCCGCCCTCGGGCTCACCGGGGCGGAGCGGGTGCTCGGCGAGCGGCTGGCGCTGGTGATGGCGCTCGTGGCCCTGCTCGCCCTGCTCACCGCCGGGGCGGTGGCCTGGCAGACGAGGCGCCGCGAGCGGCGCCCCAGCCTGCAGCTCTCCGGGACGGACCCCGGTGGCCCGGACGTCAGCGGCCGGGGACCGGGGAATCCTCCCAGCGGTGGTCCTTGAGCTGCTCCCGGAGCGTCGCCTTCATGAACTTTCCGGTGGCGTTGCGCGGGATGGCGTCCAGGTAGACGTAGGCGTCGGGCAGCCAGTAGCGCGCGAAGAGCGGCACCAGGTACTCGGCCAGCTCGTGCGGCGTGGCCTTGGCCCCCTCCTTCAGCACCACCGCGGCCACGGGGCGCTCGCCCCACTTCGGATGGGCGACGGCCACGACGGCCGCCTCCTTCACGGAGGGGTGGCCCATGAGCGCGTTCTCGAGGTCGACCGAGCTGATCCACTCCCCGCCCGACTTGATGAGGTCCTTGGAGCGGTCGGTGATGCGGACGTAGCCCTCGGGATCGGTGGTGACGATGTCGCCGGTCCGGAACCATCCGTCCATGGTGAACTTGTCGGCCTCGGCCGGGTTCTGGAAGTAGCTCTTCGCGACCCAGGGGCCGCGCACGTGGAGCTCGCCCATCGACTTGCCGTCCCAGGCGACCGGACCGTTCTCCCCGACCACGCGGGTGTCGACGAACGGGACCGGGAGTCCCTGCGCGGCCCGCATGCGCAGCCGCTCCTCGTCGGGCGCCTTGTCGAGGTGCGGCTTCAGCCGGGCCACGGTGCCGAGCGGCGTGGTCTCGGTCATGCCCCAGGCGTGGATGACCCGGAGCCCGTGGCGCTTGTCGAACCCCTCGATCATCGACTTGGGCGCCGCGGCCCCTCCCACGATCATGGCCTTGATGGACGAGGTGTCCCAGACGCCCGGGTTGCGATCGAGCTCGTCGAGGATGCCCAGCCACACCGTGGGGACACCCGCGGTGAAGGTGACCCGCTCCTTCTGGAAGAGGTCGAGCAGGCTCTTGGCGTCGAGGTGCGGCCCCGGGAAGACCTGCTTGGTGCCGACCATGGCCGCGGTGAAGGGGAGTCCCCAGGCGTTGACGTGGAACATGGGGACGACCGGGAGCATGGTGTCGCCGAAGGAGAGCCCGAGCGAGTCGGGCAGCGCCGACACGAGCGAATGCAGCACCAGCGCCCGGTGCGAGTAGACGACCCCCTTGGGCTTGCCGGTGGTCCCCGACGTGTAGCAGAGCCCGGCCGCCTGCCCCTCCTCGATCCGCGGGAAGGCGAAGGTGTTCATCTCCGGCTCGATCATCTGCTCGTAGTCGAGCGCGAAGTCGGGGGCCACGTGACCGTGGGTGAACACCACGACGGCGCCCAGGTTCACGTCCTTGTGGAAACGCTCGTAGATGGGCAGGAGCACGTCGTCGACGAGGAGGAACCGGTCCTCGGCGTGGTTCATGATGTAGGCGAGGTCCTGCGGCGACAGGCGCGGGTTGAGCGTGTGGAGGACGCCGCCGGCCAGCGGGATGGCGAAGTAGGCCTCGAGGTGGCGTCCGTGGTTCCAGGCCAGCGTGGCCACCCGATCCCCGGGCTTGAGCCCCAGGCGGACGAGCGCGTTGGCGAGCTTCTGGACCCGCTTGTGGAACTCACCATAGTTCGAGCGGAGGATCGACTTGTCCGGGTTGCGGGAGACGATCTCCACCTCGGGGAAGTACTTCCCGACGCGCTCGAAGATCGGCAGCAGCGTCAGCTCGTAGTCCATCATCAGTCCGCGCAAGTTGGCCTCCGGGGGGAGTGGGGGATGAAGTCCGGAAGGAAAGTTACCGGTTTCCGCCGGTGGCTTCCATCTCCTCGCGATAAGCTCGGCCCACCCGCCATGGACACCGCCCGCCTCGACACCGACCTCGCCACCCTCTCCTCCCGCAAGGAGGAATGGGCCCGCCTCCCCCTCCCCGAGAAGACCGCCCTCCTCCGTGCGGTGCGCGACGGCGTGGCTGGGGTGGCCGACCGCTGGGTGGAGGCCGCCGTCCGGGCCAAGGGGATCCCGGCCGGGTCGCCGCTCTCCGGCGAGGAGTGGCTGAGCGGCCCCTACTCGCTCCTCTTCGCGATCTCGGCGCTGGAGAGAACCCTCGAGCGGCTGGCCCGGGGCGAATCTCCCCTGCCCCCGCCAGGCGCCATCCGGACCCGGCCAGACGGCCAGGTGGTGCTGAAGGTCTTCCCGGTGGACACCTTCGACCGGATCCTGCACTCCGGCGTCACCGCCGAGGTCTGGATGGAGCCGGGGGTGACGGCGGAGGGGCTGCCCGGGCAGGTGGCCGGCTTCTACCGGCAGGCCGCGCCGGCGGGGAAGGTCGCGCTGGTGCTGGGTGCGGGCAACATCTCCTCGATCGCCCCGCTCGACCTCCTCCACGAGCTCTACGCCGAGGGAGCGGTCGCGGTGGTGAAGATGAACCCCGTGAACGATTACCTCGGCCCCCTCCTCGCCGAGGCCTTCGCGCCGCTCGGGGAGCGCTGCTTCGTCCGCTTCGCGTTCGGCGGCCCCGACGTGGGGGCATACCTGGCCGATCACCCGCAGGTGGACCAGATCCACATCACCGGGAGCGAGCGGACCTTCGACGCCATCCGCTTCGGCTCCGGATCCGAGGGAGCCGGGCGAAAGGCCCGGGGCGAGCCGCTGAACCGGCGCCGGATCACCGCGGAGCTCGGCGGCGTGGGGCCCACCATCGTGCTGCCGGGGCGCTGGACCGAGGCCGACCTGCGCTTCCACGCGGAGGCCGTCGTCTCCCAGAAGATGCACAACGGCGGCTTCAACTGCATCGCGGCCCAGGTGCTGGTGCTCCCGGAGCGCTGGCCGCAGCGAGAGTCGTTCCTCGCCATCCTGCGCGAGACCTTCCGCTCGGTCGCGCCACGCCACGCGTACTACCCGGGCGCCGGGGAGCGGCAGGCCGCCGCGGTCGCGGCCCACCCCTCGGCCGAGCTGCTCGATCCTCCCGGCTCCACCTTGGTGCCCCGCACCCTGCTGCCCGGCATCGACCCGACCGACGGCGACGCCCACGCCTTCCGCCAGGAGTTCTTCGGCGGGGTGCTCGCCGAGACGTCGCTCCCCGGCGACACCGCCGCCGAGTTCCTCGGCAACGCGGTACGCTTCGCGAACGAGACGCTCCACGGGACGCTGGGGGTGAACCTGGTCGTCGACCCGGAGACCGAGGCCAGCCTCGGCCCCGCCTTCGACGCGGCCATCGCGGCGCTGCGGTACGGGTCGATCTCGGTCAACACCTGGACCGGCGTCGCCTACCTGATCCCGACGGCCACCTGGGGCGCCTTCCCGGGTCACACCGACGAGGACATCCAGAGCGGCCGCGGGGTGGTCCACAACACCCTGCTCCTCGACCGCCCCCAGAAGACGGTGGTGCGCGGCCGGTTCCGCCCGTTCCCCCGCGCCTGGCTCTCGGGCGACTTCCACATGGGCCCGAAGCCGCCCTGGTTCGTCACCCACGGCACCGCCGACCAGGTGGGGCGTCGGCTGACCCGCTTCGCCCGGGAGCCCTCCTTCGCCGCGCTCCCCGGGATCATCGCCGCCGCGCTGCGCGGCTGAGCCCTTCAGTAGATGCGCGCGACCTCGGCGCCGGAGAAGTAGGCGCCCAGGATCCGGCGGTAGTCCTGCCCGGCCGCGGCGCGCCCGATGGCGCCCCACTGGCACATCCCCACGCCGTGCCCCCAGCCGCCCCCGCGGAGGACCCAGCCCTCCGGCGAGGTGGAGAGCACGAACATCGCCGAGGGGAGGTCACCGAGCAGCCGGCGGATGCGAAGCTCGCCGTGGACGGTGGCGCTGCCCCGCTCGCCGTCGACCCGGAGGGATACGGCGCGCCCCGACGATCCCCGCCGGACGACGGTGAGGTCGTCCACCGGCCCCACGCCCAGTTGGGCGAGGAGCCGATCGAGCTCGGCCTGCGGCAACCGCCGCTCCCAGCGGAAGCGGCTGCTGCGGGCGCCGGGCGCCCTCGCACACCAGGCCTGGGGGGACGCGGCGATGAAGGCCGCCACCCGTTCCTCGGCGGCGAGTCCGCCCGCCCACTCGGCCGACCCGGCGGCGCCCAGATCGGGTCGCCCGCGAAGGCTGGGGCTCGGCGTGCCGCCCCAGACCATCTCGTTGTCCTCGCCGTGACCACCGCACATCGCCGAGTAGACGCCGTCGACGAGCCGGCCGTCGGCCAGCGCGAAGAGGGCCTCCCCGCGGGTCGCGCGGACGGCGGCGTCTGTGGAGGCGACCAGCGCCGCCTCCCCGCGGTAGGCCTGGCAGTGGACGTCGCTGCAGATCGACCAGGGATCGGCGAGGTGGCGGGTCCCGATCTGGGCGAGGACGTTGGACCGGGCGGTGACCGCCTGGGCGCGGAGCGCCTCGGGGGGCGACCCGGCCGGCATCTCGCTCGGAACGAGCCCCCGGAGGAGGTGCTCGAGCGGCACGACGAGGACCGCGGCCAGGTGTCCGCTCGCATCGACGGTGAGGTGGACCCGGCCCCGGTAGTCGCGGCCGTCGACCGAGACGAGGTCCGCACCGCCGTCGACGACGACCAATCGGTCGCCGCGGGCGAGGACCTCCCCGCGCGCCCCGAGGAGCTCGACGGTCCCGGCGGGTCGGGACTCGACCTCCGGCGTGGGCTCGGGGCGCTCGCCCCAGCGGCGCCAGGCGTCCGCGCCGAAGGCCTCGGCGCCGGCCTCGGTGAACGGGCCGTCGGCGAGCACCAGCGTCCGCCGGTTGTCGATCACGTGGCCGGCGATGCCGTAGACCCCGCCGGTCACGCGGGTACGGGTGGCCACGCCGCGGGAGGCCCAGAGGTCGCGGGCCCGCTGCACGCCGGCCCGGTCCCGCGTCTCGAACTGGGCGAGCATCGGCCGCCAGGAGATGCGGGCCGGGGCGCCGTTCCGGACCACGGCGCGGACCCGGGAGCCGGCCGGGAGGTTCACCGGCGAGGCGTGGCGCGGCTCGACGGCCGCTGCGAAACGGGCCACCAGGGTGACCTCGTCCCGCTGCTCGGCGATGCGGATGGCGATCGACGGCTCACCTCCGCCGAAGTCGAGCCTGTGGCTCCAGAGGAGTTCGAGGGCGTCGCCCGGAGAGGGGCCGTCGCCCGGGGGCGGCGCATCGGCGAACTGAGGCGGCGGAAGGGGCGGAGGGAGATCCTCGGGCGCCCCTGCGGCCACCGCGGCGGCGGCCAGGGCGGCGAGGAGCCCCGCGATCACGCGAAGAGGCCGAGCCGCTGGCTCTTGCGGGAGGCCAGCACCTCGAGGCGGGTCGCGATCTCACTGCCGCCGGCGAAGTCCCCGGCGCGCCGGAGACGGTTGGCGGCGTCGGCGAGGAGCGCCCGCTCCTCCGCCTCCTGCTCCCGGAGCCCCTCGACCATGAGCGCCACCTCGTCGGCGAGGTCGCCGAGGAGGTCGCGCCGGCGCAGGGGGCGCGGCAGGGAGAGGTCGCCGGCGCCCACGCGGCGGCAGGTGTGGGCGAGCGCCACGGCGGGCCCGGCCACCCGGTGGGTGAGGACGATGGCGAGGACCATGAGCCCGGGAACGGCCCCGGCGACCGCCGCGCCCAGCACGAGGAGCGGACCGGCATCCTGGCCTCCCGTCCAGACCATCACCGACAGGGCGCTCCCGATGGCGGTGGCCACGAGGAGCATGTAGCTGACGAGCCGGAGCTGGATCCCGGGATGGACGAGGAAGTTCCGCAGCCGCCGCTTGCTCGTCCCCGGATCGTCGCCGTCGTCGATCATTCCCACCTCCGTCGCCGAATCTACCCCCTGGGCGGCGCCTTTCCAGATTCGTGACCGCCAGCGCGCTCGCGGAAGGCGGCGTGGAGCCGGCCCGTGACGGGCCCTGGCTCCCCGCGGCCGATGGCCCGGTCCCCCACCCGCACCACCGGGAGGACCTCCCGCACCGTGGAGGTGAGGAACGCCTCGTCGGCCCCCTCCAGCGCCGAGAGCGGCAGGGGGCGCTCCTGCACCGGGATGCCGAGGTCCCGGGCGATCCCGACGACCAGCGCCCGGGTCACGCCGGCGAGGATGCCTGCGCCGAGCGGCGGGGTCTCGAGGACGCCTCCACGGACCGCGAAGACGTTGGAACTCGCCCCCTCGGTCACGTATCCGGACCCGTCGACCAGGAGGGCCTCGTGGGCGTCGTGGGCGCGGGCCTCCCGGACGGCGAGGACGTGGAAGAGGTGCTCGCCGGTCTTGGCGGACGGGTCGCCCCCGCGCCGCGGCCCGCCGGGACCACCCACCGGCCAGGTCGGGACACCCTTCCGGTACGCGGAGAGTGGCGGCCCGCGGAGCGGAAGCGCGAGGAGCACGACCATCGGGTCGGAAGCGAGCCCCGGGTCGAGCCCCATCTCGCCGCTGCCACGGGTGACGACGACCCGGATGGATCGTTCCCCCCGGTTCCAGGGCGCCCCCTCGGGGTCGTCCTCGTCCCCTCCGCGGGACGCCTGCACCACCCGCCCGATCTCCTCCTCCATGCGGGCGTCGCTCCAGGGGATGCGGAGCGCGGTCCGCTCCGCCGAGGCGGCCAGACGATCCAGATGGGGCGTCGTCGCGAACGGGGCGAGACCATAAGTGCGGATCACCTCGTAGACGCTGTCGCCGTAGAGGAATCCCCGGTCGAAGACCGGCACCCGTGCCTCCCCGGCCGGGACGAGAACGCCGTCGATGCTCACCCCAATGGTCATGGATGGATTCTTGACGAGGGGATCATGGTCCGATATCACCAGATGGCAAATGGAATCGCACGTCGAGTGTACCCAGTGTGGCGTCCTCATGACGAGCTGGTGCGCTGCTGGTTCCCCGACCCGCTACTACCAGTGCCCGTTCTGCAAGCGGACCCTCTGCTCGGCCTACGGTGAGGTCTTCGAGCGCGGGGCGCTCGGGCGCAGGGTCGCGACCCCGGTGTCCGCGGGCGGCGCGTCGGTCCCCGAGGTGACGCCCGAGGACAAGCGCTGGCGGGAGCTCAAGGGGCGCGCGGCGCGCTGGTTCGCGCGACTCGAGGCCGACGGAGAGCGACACGCGCCGGTCGCCGCCGTGACCGCCGTGAACGCCGTTCCGGCGGTGGCGCGCGCCCGCGCCTAGACCGCACCCGTCCTCCAACCCGGATTGCGCGCGTGCATCGCCGCCAGCACGGCGACCATGCGCGGCATCACCCGTCGCGGGTCCGTTCCCCCGGCCGCCTCGTACACCCCCGCCGCGACGGCGTGGGCGGCGGTGGCGCCGGCCACCTGGCGAGACGGTGTCGCGGACGCGCCCGACTCCCCACTGCTTCCCATCTGGCGACGCAGCGCCGCCACGATGGCCTCGTCCCCGTCCTTCCAGTCCTGGATCTCCCCGAACGCCTTCCCCTCCAGGCAGCGGAGGTGGGTCCGAACCACCGCCCGCGCGACCGCCGCGGCCGAAGCCCGGGCGACGCCCGCCGGCACGGGGACGTTTCCGAGCCGGATCTGCCCGAGGTCCCGATCGGCCTCCGCCACCAGCCGGTCGGCCCAGCGCCCGGCGCCCTGGAAGGAGAGGAGACGGACGGACTCGGCGGCGAGGTAGGCCCTCGCGATGTCAGCCGGATGCGGATCCTCGGCCCGCCCCACGTTCCGCATCGTCGGCGTCCCCCGCCAGGCGCCGTTCAGCGCGCGGAAGTACCCGACGAGACCCACCGCCGCCGCCGGCCCCATGTTGAGCACGCCCAGGACGTCCGCCGCCGACTCGTCGATCCGCTCCGCCCAGTAGGAGGCGATGGCGGGTCCCACCTTCGCGGCGAGGAGTTCCTTCCTGACGGCGCCGGCGAGCTCGTCGCGCAGCCCGTCGTCGGCGGCGAGGATGTCGTGGCCGGCCGTCTCGTGGGCCAGCGCCGGCCAGGCGACGAGCCCTCCCGTGGCGTGGGCCGCCGGGAGGCTGACCAGCGCGGCCTTGACGTCGAGCTTCTCGGTGACGGTGGCGGGCCAGGTGTACGGACCAGCCTCGGGCTCGCCCCAGCGAACGATGGGGGCGGTGACGCCGTGGTCGGGAGGCTTCACCCCGCGTCTGTCCTCGGCGGAGAGGAAGCCCTCGTAGAGATCGCTCACCACCTCCTGGAAGGCAGCCGTGGCCCGCGCCTCGTAACCCTCGCCGCGCTGGAGGAGCGCCTGGGCCACGTCGAGGAGGAGCCTCGCCTCCCCTTCCCGCTCGGGGTCGTCCGCGAGGATGCGGGAGAAGCCGCGCGCCCCCATCTGGTCGAGCGCGCGGAGGAAGGGATCGGCAACCGCCTTCCGGATCGCCGGCGGGAGGTTGGCGCAGGCCTTCGCGAGGCGGGCGCGCATCGACGGAAAGAGCGTCGGGTCCGGAGGCCCGCTTGCTCCCGAGAGGGTGGCCCTGCGGGCGTCCTCGACGCAGGCGGCGAGCCCGGCGAGCGACACCGGGTCGCCCGCTCCGGCGGGCGCGACGGCGGTGACTGGTTCGCCCCCGGCGGCGGCCTCCGGGGCATTCTCGTTCCATCCGGGTGGCGGAGCGGCAGGGGTCGAGACGGCATTCGGGAACATGTGCACCTCCTCGGGGACGGGCGAGGTGCGTCTGCGACGGGCGTGCCGCTGGCGAGAGGCCGGAAACCCGGACGGGGGCGGGCCGGAAGGGCCGGATGGCGGCCCCCTGCGGTCGCACCGCGGACCGGGGCTTCCCGCGCCGCGCCCCTACCAGGCCCTGGAAGCGATCCGTGCGAACCCGATGCTGAGCAGCCTCCTCGACGCGACGCTGCCGAAGGCCGGGCCTTTTCCGTCTCGGTGAAAACCGACCCTAGTCGGGGGACGTCAGCGCCGCAGGCAACTCCATCCGGAACGTCGAGCCCTTCCCGATCACGCTCGTCGCCGTCAGCGTCCCGCCGTGCGCCGTCGCGATGGCGTGGCAGATGGCGAGACCGAGCCCCGTTCCCTTGCCCTCCGCCCGGGTCGTGAAGAACGGGTCGAAGACGTGCTCCAGGATCTCCGGCGTCATGCCGGCGCCGTCGTCGGCGACCTCGAGGCGGACCATGCCCTCGGCCCCGGGGCCGGTCCGGATCGTGATCTCTCCCCGCCGCCCCTGGGGGATGGCGTGCGCGGCGTTGGTCACCAGGTTCACGATGACCTGCTCCAGCTGGCCCGCCGAGGCCAGCACGTCGGGCGTCTGCTCGAGCACGAGGCGGATGGTCGCGACGTCCCCCACGGAGACCCCGAGCCACCGCATCGCCGCCTCGACCGCGGCGGAGATCCGGACCGGGGCCCGCTGGGCATCGGGTCGGCCGAAGGCGGCCAGGTCCTTCACGATGCGGGAGATGCTCATCCCGTCCCCCTGGGCACGGTCGAGCAGCTCGATCACGGTGTCGACGCTGCGGACCAGGGCCTGGCGGTCGAGCGGATCGCCTCCGCGAAGGAGTTCCGCGATCTTCTGCGACTCCTGGACCGCCAGCGCCTGGCACGCCATGCCGCCGGCCAGGGGGTTGTTGATCTCGTGCGCGACCCCGGCCACCAGCGTCCCCATGGCCGCGAGGCGGGACGACACGGCAACCTGGGCCTGGAGGGCCCGCGATTCCGTGATGTCCATGAGGGCCCCGACGTACCCCACAACGGCGCCTGCCTCGTCCCGGACGGCCGTTCCGGCCGCTCGAACCCAGGTCTCCTTCCCTGCCCGGTCCAGGAGGCGATACACCCCCCCGAAGGCCATCCCGCTCGAGACCGACTCTTCCCACGCACGGGAGAGCCACTCCCGGTCGTCCGGATGGATGGCCTCCTGCAGGACCACGTTGTAGGTCTCGGCCTCGGTGAGCCCGAACATCCGGAGACCGGCCGGGTTCAGGTACTCCACCTCGCCCCTCGGTCCGGCCCGGTAGATCCCCACGGGCGTCTGGTTCGCGAGGACCCGGAAGCGGCTCTCGCTCTCCTGGAGCTTCTGCTCGGCGAGGTGCCTCTCGGTGACGTCCAGGCAGAACGCCATGTAGCGGTCGTCCGCGATCTTCACCGCCCGCACCGCGACCCAGGCCCTCCAGCCGTCGGGACGGACCAGCTGGTACTCGCTCTCCAGCTTCCCATTCTGCACGAGGGAGCCGAAGTCCCGCAGCGCTTGGACGCGATCCGGTCCCTCCAGGAGGTCGGTGATGCTCATGGACCTCAAGGTCGCCGCGGAGATGCCGAGCAGCTCCAGGGCGGCTGGATTGCAGTCCACGAAGCGCCCCCGGCCGTTCGCGACGAAGAGCGCCGCCGGCGCCAGGTCCACGTAGGTCCTGACCTTCGCCTCGGCCCGCCGCTGCTCCGTGACGTCGGTGAGGACGACGCGAAGCGCGCTCTCCGCGTCGCCGGAGGCCTGGAGCTGGCAGACCAGGTGGGCATGGAGGATCGCCCCGTCGTCTCGCCGGAGCGCCAGGTCGCAGGAGTGGCGCTCGGCGTCCTTCTGGACCTCGGAGCGAAGGGCTCCCCAGCGGGCGAGGCTCTCGGGAGCGACGAAGCCTGCGAACCCTCGACCGCGAAGCCTGCCGCGCTCGACGCCCAGGAGCGCGGACCCCGTCAGGTTCGAATCCTGGATTCGCCCGTCCTCGGAGAGCGTGAGGTAGCCGACCGGGGCCGAGGCGTACAGGTCGACGTAGCGATCCCGGGACACCTCCAGCGCGACCTGGGCCCGCGCCAGCTCCTCGTTCTGCATCTCCAGCTCGATCCGGTGGACGTCGAGCTCGTGCTGGAGGACCGAAGCAGGCACCTTCGGGGACACCCCGGGTGCATCGCGAGTGGCTCGCGCATCCGCTTTCGACCGCAACTTCTTGCGGTCCTCGGTGGTGGGCCTCCTTCCCGTCACGCCTCCCCCGGTGCAACCGGCAACTCCGTCCGACACGTCGAGCCCCTTCCAACCTCGCTCTCGACGGTGAGGGTTCCGCCATGCGCCGTCACGATGGCGTGGCAGATGGCGAGACCCATCCCCGTTCCCCGCCCCTCGCCCGTGGAGCGGGTGGTGAAGAACGGCTCGAAGATGCGCTCCAGAAGGGCCGGCGGGATGCCGACGCCGTGGTCGATGACCTCGAGGCGGGCCCTGCCCCGGCTCCCCCGCCCGAGCCGCACGATGACCGTGTCCCGCTCCCCAACCCGGACGGCCCTCGCCGCGTTCGTGACCAGGTTCACGATCACCTGCTCGATCTGCCCCGTTGCGACGGAGACGTCGGGAGCGCCCCCATTCTCGACCCTGACGGACGCGGTGCTGGCCACCGTGGCCGGAAGCCACCGCATCGCCCCCTGCACCACGTCGATCAGGCGCGCCCGGACGCGCTGGGCGTCCGGACGCCCGAACATCGACAGGTCCTTGACGATCCGCCCGATGCGTTGCCCCCCGTCCTGGGCGTCCTCCAGCGCCTCGACCACCCCGTCGAGTGCGGTTGCCTCCGACTCGACGTCGGGTGACGTTCCGCTGCGGAGCCGACCTCGGAGTTCACGGACCACCTCCAGCGCCAGCCCCTGGTTCGTCACCACGGCCGAAAGCGGATTGTTGATCTCGTGGGAGACCCCGGTCACGAGCGTTCCCAGCGCCCCGAGACGCGAAGTCAGCGCGAGCTGGGCCTGGAGGGCGCGCAAGTCCTCCTCCATCCGCTTGTACTCCGTGATGTCGGCAAGAGCGACCCGGACCAAGGGCTCGGCCTCCTCGCGCACGGGCACGATCTCGAGCCAGCTGTGGACCGTTGCCCCGTCCGCCCGCCGGATCCGGACGGCAACGGACTGCTTCTCGTTCTGGTTGATCGCCTTCTTGAACGCCAGGTGCCAGCGGTCCCCGTCGTCGGGGTCGACGTAGGCCGCGAACTTGCTCCCCCGGAGCAGTTTCCGACCCACGCCGAACATGGGCTCCCCGGAGAGGTTCACCTCCTGGATGGTCCCGTCGTCACTCACCGTGACATAGCCGACCGGGGCGAACTCGTAGAGGTTGACGTAGCGCTGGTTGGCCTGCTCCAGGTTCCCCAGGAGCCGTCGGAGTTCCTCGTTCTGCATCTCCAGCTCGACCTGATAGACTTGGAGTTCGTGGACGAGGGTAGCGGTGGATTCGTTCGGCTTCGCCGCCGGAGGGACGCGGGTGAATCGCGCCTCCGCATCCGCCCGCATCTTTTGGCGGTCGCCTGTGGTGAGCTTCTTCGCCAGTCGGGTACCCCTTCGTGCCAGGCCCGAGCATGAAGGATCCTCAGGCGCAGGCCTATCCCCCCCCAACGGGGGCCCCAAGGAGTCCGGTCCAGGACCGTCTCGTCCGCAAAGCCGTTCCTCCGATCGGTTAGCCTCGACCCGCATGACACCAACGTCGAGGGGGGCCGGGATGGAGATCGACTACCTGGTCGTGGGCTCGGGGTTTGGAGGCAGCGTGTCGGCCCTGCGCCTCGCCGAGAAGGGGCACCGGGTCCTGGTCCTCGAAAAGGGGCGCCGCTTCGCTCCCGAGGATTTCCCCGCGTCGAACTGGAACCTCCGGCGCTGGCTCTGGATGCCGAGACTCGGGTTCCGCGGGCTCTTCAAGATGACCTTCCTGCGGCACCTGACCGCGCTGTCCGGCGTCGGCGTCGGCGGGGGGTCGCTCGTCTACGCGAACACCCTCCCCACGCCGAAGGACCCGTTCTTCGAGGCGTCGTCGTGGTCCCACCTCTCCGACTGGAAGGCCGAGCTCGCGCCGCACTACGCCACGGCCCTCCGGATGCTGGGCGCGACGGAGAATCCCAGCCTCGGACCCGCCGACGAGGCGCTCCGCGCCGTGGGGGCCGAGATCGGCCGCGAGGATGGCTTCGAGCCGGTCCGCGTCGCGGTCTACTTCGGGGCGGCCGGCGAGACGGTTCCCGACCCCTTCTTCGGCGGCGAGGGTCCGGCGCGAACGGGGTGCACGCTTTGCGGAGGGTGCATGATCGGCTGCCGCCACGGAGCGAAGAACACGCTCGACAAGAACTACCTCTGGCTGGCCGAGCGCCGCGGCGCCCGGGTGGAGCCCGACACGGAGGTCACCTGGGTACGGCCGGCGGAGGGCGGCGGGTACGAGGTGGAGGCCATGCAGGGCGCATCGCGCTTCCGGAGGCGCGTCCTGTTGCGGGCTCGGAACGTCGTCTTTGCGGGCGGCGTGCTGGGCACCATCCCCCTCCTGCTCAAGCTGCGGGCGAGCGCCGAAGGGCTCCCCGGGCTCTCCTCGCGCCTCGGCGACGGGGTGCGTTCCAACTCGGAAGCGCTCATCGGCGTGACGACCCTGCGGAAGGACCTCGACGTCTCCCGCGGGGTCGCCATCACGAGCATCCTCCACACGGACCCGCACTCCCACCTCGAGCCAGTCCGCTACCCCGCTGGTTCGGGCTTCTTCCGGTTGCTCATGGCCCCCCTCGTCTCCGGCGAGAGCCCGGCCACGCGCTTCGTCCGAACCTTCGCCGCCGTGGCCCGGCGACCGCTGGCGCATCTCCGCGCGTGGCTCGTACGGGACTGGGCCCGATCCACGCTCATCCTCCTCTACATGCGGACCATCGATGGGACGATGCGGCTGCGCCTCGCCCTCGGCGGCCGCCTCGCCTCGGGGCTCTCGGTCGGAGTGGCGCCGACGGCGAACATGCCGGAGGCCAAGGACCTGGCCGATCGCGTGGCGCGGCGGGTCGACGGAGTCCCGACCACGCTCGTGACCGAGACGCTGCTCGGAACGCCCACGACCGCCCACATCCTGGGCGGCGCGTGCATGGGCGCCACGCCCGAGGAGGGAGTCATCGATGCACGCCACCGCGTGTTCGGGTACGAGGGACTCTACGTGGTGGACGGGTCGGCGATCTCGGCGAATCCCGGGGTGAACCCTTCGCTCACCATCACCGCACTGGCGGAGCGGGCGATGACGTTCGTCCCGGGAGCGGAGCGACGGAAACCGGCCGGGTGACCTGGATCACACACGCCCCAGGTCCCTCATGCGCTTCCCGGCCTTCAGGTCCGCCTCGATCCGCTCGAGGGAGATCCCCTTCGTCTCCGGCACGAATCCGGCCACGAAGAGGATCGCCAGCAGGCAGAACCCGGAGAAGACGAAGAAGATGGAGGAGTTCCCGTGCTCCTGCATGAACGTGAGCGAGTTGTTCATGAGCAGCCCGGCGAACGTCCAGTTGACCATGGTGGTGATCGTCATCCCCACCTCGCGCCCCTGGATCGGGAAGATCTCGGAACACACCACCCACGCCACCGGCCCCCAGGAGACCGCGAAGCCGAAGATGTAGACGATCACCGAGACGAGCAGGATCACCGCGGGCACCTTGCCGGCCGCGGACGGATCCCCGCTCGCCCCGATCACCCGGAAGGCGGCGCCGGCGGCGACCATGGAAACGAACATGCAGACCGCGCCGACGTAGAGCAGCTTCTTCCTCCCCCACTTCTCGACGAGCCGGATGGCGGGGAAGGTGAAGATCATGTTCACCGTGGGAACGGTCAGCATGGCGACGATCCCGGTGAGCCCGGCGAAGCCGAAGATCCGGGGCGCGTAGTAGATCATCACGTTGATCCCCACGAGCTGCTGGAACATCTGCAGCAGCACCCCGACCACGAGGACCTTCAGGAAGTATCGCTTGAAGACGATGCGGCCGGAGCTCCCGCCGGTCCCGACCGATGCCTCGATGTCGGCGATCTCGGCGGCCACCTCCTCCTCGGTCGCCAGGATCCGCCGCAGGACACCGATGGCCTCCTCCTTCCTTCCTTGCAGCATCAGCCAGCGCGGGCTCTCCGGGAGGAAGAGGCTCCCCAGGAACATCAGCGTGGCGAAGACCACGATCACCCCGAACATCAGGGGGAGCGCACGCTCCGGCGAGACCACGACACGGGCGATGAAGACGCTGGTGAGGGAGATGAGGAAGATGCCGATGGTGATCATCAGCTGGAAGAGGGTCCCCATCGACCCGCGGATCCTCGTGGGCGCCGTCTCGGAGAGGTAGAGCGGGACGTTGAACGACGCGATCCCCACCGCGAATCCGAGCGCCGCCCGGCACGCCATCATGGCGCCGAGCGGGAGGAGGAACGCGGAGAGGAGGGATCCGGCGGTGAAGATGAAGCCGGCCAGGATCAGGCTCCGCTTCCGCCCCAGGAATCTCGCCAGCAGCCCGGAGAGGAGCGCCCCGATGACGCCACCGGTCGCCAGGATCGAGGAGTAGCCCTCCGCCCCCCGGGTGTCGAGCCGGTAGACCGCCTGGATGGTCGGCAGCGAGTTGGCGATGAACCCCTGGTCGAGGCCGAAGAGGAGGCCTCCCAGCGCTGCCGTTCCACTGATCAGGAAGACGATCGACTTGTATCCGCGGTTCATGGGGTCCCCGATTCCGGTCGTGTGCCCGACGCGATCGCGGCGATGATCGCCGCACCCACGCCCGACCCGTCCCGGGCGTCCTCGACGTGAACGTTCCTGGCGTGCTCCCCGAGGAGCTCCTCCAGGAAGGCCACCATCGTCTCCCGGTATCCCGGGAACTTCTCGAAGAGGGATCCGTCGATGGCCACGACCCCATCCTCCGCCAGCCGCTCCTCCTGCCAGAGCAGGACCGCCGCGAGCGCCATCGCCGCGAGGTGCGCCGACCGGGTGGAGACGATCTCCGCGACAGCGCGGGCCACCCCGTCGCCGGACGCGGGAGCGGATCCGACGAGCCGGGACAGGTGCTCGCTCGTGAGCGAGTAGGCCGGGCCTTCCGGCGCGGCGACGAGCCCTTCCTTCGCCATCCCCACGAGGACCAGGCGAGCGATCTCGCCCAGGTACATCCCGGAGACGGCCTTCTCGAAGAGCTGGCTTCCCGGGTTGGCGGAGGCGGCGTCGAGCGTCCGGTCGAACGCGTTTCCCTCGAACCCCGCGAACCCTCCCCACTCCATGTTGACGATGACGCCGTCCTTCCCCTTCTCGGAATAGCAGGCGTTCGTCCCGGTCCCCAGGATGACCCCGAGCTTGCACCCTTCACGCTCGTAACTCTTCGCCACCAGCGTCCCGACCGTGTCGTTCACGAGCGCATCCACCGAGACGCAGCCGATCCCGCGCCTTCGCAGCGCCCTCTCCAGGAGCACGACCACATCGTTCCCCACCACCCCTCCGGCGGTGAACCCCTTGGTCCACTGGATGAGCGTGCCCGCCTTGACTCCGGTCTGTCGCACCGGGAAGGAGAAGGTGAATCCGAGACCGTACCTCCCGTCGCCGGGGAGGCCGCTCTCGCCGAGGAAGGCGTCGAGCGACGACGCGATGAAGTCGAAGAGGCGCTCGCCGTCCCCCGACCTCAGTTCCCCCGGGATGGCGATCCGGGTCTCCCGCAGGATCTCGAACGAGCGCTCGCCGGACAGTTCCACCGCCATCACCCGGAAGTTCGTGCCGCCGAGGTCGAGGGCCAGGTATCGCCCTCTTTCCCGACCCGTGGGATGCCGGGTGAAGGAGGAGAGCATCTTGAGCGAGCTCCTGCCGCCCGCCAGCCCGCTCCTCATCTCCTCGTGAATCCGACCGATCAACTGCCTCGCGCCCGCTGCGTCGAGCGCGAACTCGTGCCGGAGGGACTCGAGGCGTTCCGCTACCGGGGATCCCGGAGGGTTCATGCCCCACTCCTATTCCATTTACCAAAGGTGTAAAAGGGGTTCATGCGAGCCACGGCACTTCCGCTCCCTGGTTTTCGACTCATCGTCCTCTTTGTCTTCCTCGTCCTTCCGTTCCGCGCCTGGGCCCAGTCCGGGTACAACCCCGAGTTCCTCGGCAACGCCGCGCCGGCGCCGCGCACCGGCTTCAGCCCCAAGATCTTCCTCGACTACGTCAACCAGGACTCCATCTCCGGCAACGACGTCGAGATGGCGGTCGAGCCCCAGTACTGGATCAAGGGCTTCTCCGGGGACAAGGACTGGCTCCAGTTCCTGGTCCACGTCCCGGCGGGGTACCGCTCGCAGGACGTCGGGGGGGCCACGACCTCCAGCTGGAGCCTTGGATCGATCAGCGCCCAGGTCGAGTCCTTCGTGAACCTCGCCAACCAGGAGGACACGGTCTGGTGGTTCGACAACGGCCTCTCGCTGGGCCTCCCCACCGCCACCGGCACGCCGGGGCTGCGGATCGGGGGCAACTCGTACTCCATCACCTGGTTCCAGGAGAACTACGTCCGGCTCGGCCGCTGGATCCTGTCGGTTTCCCCGATCGCCCTCACCTACTCGTTCCGGGACCTGACGACCGGGGTGACTCCGGGCCTGTCGATGAACGTCATGAACAGCGCCTTCGGCTACCAGGTGTCCGACGTCGTCACCCTCGGCGTCACCACCGCGTTCCTGCTCGGCAGCCTGGCGGGCTCGAACGACGGATCCGGCGGGACGCTGGGCACCACCCAGCGGCTCTACGTCGGCCCGGCCTTCTGCTTCTCCTTCCCGAGCGACTTCGCGCTGCAGGTGAGCGCGATGATCGACGTCTACGCGAAGAACGTCACCCGCGGTCAGGGCGTCGCCGTCGCCCTCTGGCACATGTTCTAGGATGACGTCGCACCTTGCCGGGGCGCGACTCCCGGGAGTGAAGCCGGTCCCCAGGCTCCCTGCGAGCGGGCCCGGGGAACGGCACCTTTCGCTTGATGGCTAGGCGTTCGGAGCGGCGGCGGTGGCGGTCAGGCCAATCGCCTCGGCGTACTTGAGGTAGGTCTCGACGGAGGCGATGACGATGCGCGCCTCGATGGAGAGCAACTCGATGCCGACCAGCGACACCTTCACCCAGGCGTCGATCACGATGCCCTTGTCGAGGATCCGGTCCACCACTTCTGCGAGGCTAGACGAGTCCGTCGACTTCATGACCTTTGCCAATGAAACCTCCAGCTGCATGTTCGAGTCGCTCGATTGCGATCTCTCCGCGGGACAGTAGCATCCGGTCGCGGGAGTCGGCTGACCCTTCCACTTTCCAGACCCGTACGGGCTCCTCCTGGGCCGTGGAAACACTTCTTCACCTGCCAGGTCCCCTGGCGGGCGGTAAAGGGCCACAAGGAATGTCGGCTACCCATCCAACAAGAGCAGCCATCCTGGGCGCCATCCTGCTCCTCGTCGCGCCGGTGCCGGGCCTCGCTCGGGAGGTCGGAGGGGTTCAGGTTGTCGAGAGCCTTCAGGCGGACGGAAGGACGCTCCGGCTCAACGGGGCCGGGGTGCGGAGCAAGTTCTTCATCGGCGTCTACGTCGCCGCCCTCTACCTCGGGACCCGTTCGGATGACCCGGCGAAGATCCTCGACTCCGACGCTCCGTGGGAGATCACCCTCTTCTTCTTGAGGGAGGTCGACCACGAGCAGGTACTGGATTCCTTCCGTGAGGCGTTCGAGGCCAACAATCCACCTGACGAGGTGGCCGGGTTGAACGCGAGCCTCATGAAGATCCACGATGAGGTGATGTCCACGCTGACCGTCCGGCCGGGACAGACGATCCGCCTCGCCTACCGTCCTGGTCAGGGCTCGACCGTGACCGTTCCGGGTGGAGCGTCGTCCCGCGTGCATGGAAAGCGGTTCGCGGACGCGCTCCTCCGGACATGGATCGGCGATCACCCGAGCGACGGATCCCTGAAGGATGCGCTACTCGGGAAGTCGTGAGCGATCGAAGAGTCACTTCGCCGCATCGTCCGGGAGGAGTTCGCGCCGAAGCACCCTGGACGGAAGGCGGGCAAGAACGGTACACGTTCCAGGTTGATGTGCCCGAGCACCCTCCACGACGCTCTCGATCTGGTTCTCGGCAATCAGTTTAAAACCTTTCCGAACCTGAACCATCGCTGAATTCATCAATGCTTCAAGTGTCTTGAGGCGCTAGCTCAACTGGCAGAGCATCGGCCTTTTAAATCTCCACAGTTGTCCACGTCAGTCCATCGCAGTCCATATTTCAGGTACTTACGACTGTCGAATCCGCCCCTTTAGGGGCACACGTGGACCCCGATGGACACAGTTGGTCAGAGAATGGTCAGTGAAAACACGCACTATTAGTCCATATTGCTCTCCCGCTCCGCGTCCCGTCTTCCCCCGTGTCAGTCCACCCGCTAGACTACACGCATGTTCAGCTTTGCCAGCCCCTACCCTTCCCTCCCCAGCAGGCACCGCCGAGGCGGCCCAGTCCACGTAGAGATCATCCTGCGAGACCTGGAATCCACCCTCGTCGAGACCTATCTCACCGCCGGGGAGCACGGCCACGAGCAAGGGCCCGATGCAGCGCGACCGCCCTCGCAGACTCCCTACCCCCAGGCGGCTTGAGTCATGCCCCGCATCCCTCGCCCTCCCCCTCCCGCGCTGTCACCCTGGCCCATGTCGAGCAAGTCCTCACCGAGCGACTGAAGACGGTCGAGATCTACGGCGCTCCAGGCGGGTGCCCAAGTTGCCACGACGGCGAACTACGACGCGCCATCCTCACCGTGCGGGAGATGCGGGAGCGAGTCGCCAAGCCAGCACAGCAGGTATAGCCTGACCGCGTCGACCACCCCAGGAGACACCACCATGCCCACCGAAGCAGAGATGCAGGCAGAGCTCGAGCAGTTGAAGGCCGAGAACGCGGCAGCAAGGGCCCGCGTATAGGACAGTACCGCTCGAAACCAGGAGGGGCTCCATGACGCTCGCCTCGTTCCGCTCCTGATCCCGCTGCAAGTTGAGCAGATTGAACTCCCCGGCGACGCTCAGGTTGCGACCGCGCCCCTCCCAGGACGCCCGGACAGCTTCACCGTGGCGAGACGTGGCCCCTGGTGGTCCCTCAGGTCGCGACCTGTCCCGCGAGGAAGGGACAGCAGAAGCAGCCATTGCCAGCCCGAAAGGGAACGGCCATGATCCCGCCGGGGGACTGGAGAGGTCTTGTCGAACTGGTCACGTCGCGGGTTCATCCAGGCCGCCGCCGCCGCCGGAATCGCCGCGGCGAGCAGGCCTATCCTGGGATGCTCCCGACCGCGAGAGTCGCCCTCCGAGTTCCGGACCCTGCACTTCGACCTGTCTCGGGGCAACTCCGGCGCCAGGTATTCACTCGACGTCGGCGTCGACGAGTATCCCCTCGTCCCACACGACACCCTCTCGCGGCTTCAGGCGCGGCGGGCCAACGGATTCCTCGGCGCAGTTCCCGACGCCCAGCTCACCCACTTCGTCGCGGGAATCCGGTTCCCGGCCGATGCGCCGCAGAGCTTCACGGTGACCCGGGAGCACCCGGACCGCGACGGGAGGCGGATCATGGCGCTGGGCGGCATTCACGTGCCTGCCGCCGGGGTCGAGGAAGCCCGGGTCCTCAAGGGACCGGAGTTCGCCCTTCGTGGCCCCACGTGGCTTCGGTTGGCCTCGAACGATTCCGCGCTCGCGAACACGACGGACGAGGATCTCGTCAATCCCGACAAGGCGGCGCTCTGGGCCGTCTATCACCACCCCGAGCTCATCTGCCTCGACAAGACCGCCGCCGCCGTCGTGGCGAATCACATCCTCGGCAGCCAGGCGCTCGCGCGCCTCGCCGCGGTGATCGCCGACCTGGGGGACCCACAGCCCAATCCCGACAGCAAGTATGGAGGCTGGGTCGAGGCCCGCTGGGCGTACGCCCTCGACGGGAAGACCCGCGTGTTCCGGCAGGACGAGCAAGGGAACCCGGCCCTCGACGACCAGGGACGGGTGCTCTACGAATGGGACTGGTTCGTGCACGACCTCGTCCTCGCTGCCGCAGGGCGCGTCGTCTCGGAGGCGCTGCGGTCGGTTCGAAACGATTTGGTCCTGGTCGACGACGGGTCCAGCTCCGACGTGAAGCCCGGTCGCTTTGCCATCCTCGCGGGGACCCACGCCGACGCGGCGGTGGAAGCCGCCGCGAACCAGGCGGGTTACTCGTGGGGGACGGACCACGCCAACGAGTGGAGGTGGGGGCAGCGGGCGAGGAAAGTGTCGATCGGGGACGACCGGAAGGCCCATTTCACGGTCGACAACGAGTTCTACCGGCACGTAGGGGTCTTCGCGGCCTTCGAGGACGTCGACGGGAACATCCGCTCCCTGAAGGATCTGGGCATTCCGCAGGGTGCGCTCGACTACGAGTACATCCAGTACCTGGGGCTTCTCCCCGCTCCCGAGCGGATCTGCGGAATCCCCCTTCACGGAGACCACACCGTCACCGGGAACTGGGACGTTCCGGTTCCCGCAGGCGCCTCCGGTGTTCACCTGCTCGTGGGAACCCTGGCCATGTCCGACGGGGACTACCGCTCCGAGTACCGCGGGGTCATCGTGCCCGGGCTCGCGATGACGGCCACCTTCGAACTCGCGCTGCCGGCGATCTGCCTGGCCGTCGGGGTGGGTGGCGCGGGAGGTGCCAGCCTAAAGGTCTTCCTGATCCGCTCCCTCGGTCTTCCGATCATCGTCGGGGTGGCCCAGGCGGCGGCGGAGTACGGGCTCGACAGGCAAGGAGGGGACGGCCTGTACTGGGGCGTTGCCTACAAGGTTGGAAGCTTCGCCCTCCGGCAGATCTGCGGGCGGACGTTCTTCGCCGCGCTTGCGTTTGCCGTCGGGGCCGCATGGACGAGGAAGGCGATCCCGGTCTTCGGCATCGGGCTCGCGCTCGCCGACGTCGCCTCGACGGTTGCCGAGATCGGCGAGACCTCGTCCGACATCGCCCGGTCCTCCTGCTGCGGGCGGACCCGGGTGCTGGTGCGGAACCGGCTGGCCATCACCGTCCATCACGACCCCCGGGACTTCGAGTGGCCGGCGGTCACCAAGGCGGTCCGGGTGGTCGTCGCCTGCTCGAACTCGAAGATCTTCACCTACGACTTCCCGTTCGGCATCCAGGACCACCAGCGAAAGGTCTGGACACGGGACTTGGAGGTGCCCACGGGAGGGAAGGTCAGGGTGAAGATCATCCTCCTGTCGGACACCGACTGGATCGCGGGCCAGGGCTTCGCCGAAGTGCGAAACGTCGTCCCGACCGGGCGATCCGACGTTCCCGTGGACATCACCATCGAGGAGAACGTCGTTCCCCTGGACGCCACGACGACCTACTCGCACCGGATGAAGATCCAGGTCGATCCGGACGGGCGCCGACGCTGGGTCGCCACCGTGGCGGCCCCGCTCGCCTCCTTCTCCTGCGCCGACCGGGCCGGAGCGCTGTGCGAGACCGGCGTGATCTCCCTGAACGACGCGACCGGCCAGCTCGCCTACTCGTTCCTCTCGGCGGGCGGCGGGCTCGAGATCTGCGGCTCACCCGCATCTGCCGGCGTCCAGGGATGGCAATTCCAGAACGTGAACCTGCGCGTGACCGCGCTCGGCCAGGACCCCGAGGAGACCCTTCGCCAGGTGCCGTGTGGCAGCCCGCAGACCGCGCACCTCCTCTACGACCTGCTCGGCGCCGCCGACGGTCCCCAGTACGCCATCGTCCCCACCGCTGGCGTTCTCACCCTTCGCCAGGTGGACCTCCCCGTCGGCCCCGGCCTCTTCCCGGACTGGGCCGCGGCCCCGTGCTGGGGGCGCTTCAGCTCCCGCAACTTGCGAACCTCGGCGTTTCATCCGATCAGCCGCTGCGTGATCGGCATCGTGGACGGCAAGGACAAGCTGGAGGTGCTCCGGCTGGCCGAAGCACCGGTCGCCGCGGCGGACTGGAACAAGGCCCCGCTGGCCGAATTCGCCTCCGGTCCCGGGATCCTGAAGGGAAACCTCGGCGGCGTGAAGGCCGTCGCTCCCGTCCAGAACGGCCGCGGCTTCCTCGCCCTCGAGCAGGACAACAGGCGGATCCAGGCCCTCGACGACCAGGGACTCCCCGTGGACTACTTCACGGCCCGGGCGACAGGCGACCGCTGGTGGATCCCGCTCCGCGACGAGACCGGGTGGGTGCAGTACCTCTCCATGAGCGTGGAGCCGGTGGGGTTCATCTACGTGCTCTCCTCGGCCGGGGCAGCCTCCCGGGTCACCGACTTCCGCCTCGACATCTACGATCCGCGAGGCAACTGGATGGCCCGGACGGTGGGTGTCGCCGCCGCCCAGATCCTGGTGGATCGCTGGAGGAACCTCTACTCCATAAACCAGGAGGCTCTGGTGGTGCCCGGAGGCCGGACCGAACCCTCGGTGAGCCAGTGGATCCCCTCCACGCCGAGACCGCCCGCATCGAGCCTGGGGAGCGAAGGTGGCCGATGACGGCCCTTCGCTTCCCGGTGGCCGCGGCTCTGGCCCTCCTGGCGGCATGCTCGGGACGTCCAGTTCCTCAGGCACTGACGGGCGTCCTGCTGACCGAGGAGGACTTCGCGGCGGACCCGCAGCTCCGCGCCACCCTCCAGGACACCGTGCTCGTGCAGTTGCACCGCGCCGATGCGCCGAACGGGACGGAATCCGGCCCGGTGAGCGTTCCCTACGCCATCGGACCGGACCCGGCGTCCGTCCTGTTCTGCTGGGACGACGAGGACGGGGTGCCGCACGCGGCGACGCTCGTCGACGTGGGGTCGAACTCCGTGGCGGCCCGGGCGCTCCCGGGCCAGGCCTGCTCCCGGGCCATCGTCCCCCCCGGCGAGTACTCGCTCATCCTACAGCGGGGAGATCCGAACCGGACGGACCCCGCCGACGAGGTCGTGTTCATCCGGCTGGACGCGGCAGACGGGCCTGCGCTCGTATCGAACCGTTGCCAGTACTGTTTCTTCGTCTACGGGACCTTCACGAAGAAGTCGTTCGAAAACGTGAGCCTGCACCAGGCCCTCTTCTGTGGAGCCACCATGAGCCAGTGCGGCCTCCGCGGAGTCGATCTCAGCGACGCCGGGAACTGGGGCTGGGGCTGCGGCAGCGGGACCCGCGACCGGGTTCGCTGGACGGGCACGACCATCACGAATTCGAACCTCGATCGATTCGCGTCCCTGTTCACCGACTGGAACACAGTGACCTTCACCGGAGTCAGCCTGAGGGACGCGCGGATCTGGTACTCCACCTTCACAAACACCAGCTTCGTCGATTCCTGGCTCGAGAACGTGTCCCTGCGAACCCTGGAGGGGACTCCGTCCACGACCTTCGTCGACACGACCTTCCTCCTGGGTGGCCTTTCCGGCGGCGTGGACGACGGGGGAGGAAGCCCGGTCAAGTTCTCCTTCACCCGCGGGAATCCCAACGGCGTCCTGTTCAAGGGCACCGCGATCGGCCCCATCGACCTCGGGCGCACCGAGTTCGAGGGTGGCAAGTGGATCGGCGTGGGCCTCTCGGGGCTGTTCCGGGGCGGCCACTTCCTGGGCACGAGCTTCGACACCTTGTCGATGTTCAACGTGACGTTCGATGGAACGGTCTTCGACGGTTGCTCCTTCTCGGTGGTCGTCGATCGCCCCTCGTCGGGTTCCCCGAAGTCGTCCTATTCCAGGCTCGCCTTCAGGAACATGAACCTCGTGGCCCAGTACCTGGTGGAGCCCGATTTCTTCCGGGGTGGAATCGACTACACCGGGTCCGCTCTCACCTACGACCTCGCGCCGCCGGTGGGCACCTGGAAGGGCGTGACGTTCACGAACGCCCAGGTGGCGGAAGTTCCCCGGGACGCCTTGAAGGGCCGGGATCTGACGGGGTGGCAGGCGGGGGGGGCCACGTTCACCTTCACGGGAGGCGCGCCCGACCTCTCGGGCAGCGTCCTCGTGAACGCGCACCTCTACGGGTGGCAACTCCAGGGCGCAGCGCTCGTGGGAGCGAACTTCACCGGGACCGACACCACCGGCTGCCGCTTCGACAACGCAGACTTCACGAACGCCGTCATGCCGGGCGTCTCCCTGAAGAACCACGACCTGTCGAGGGCGACGATGGTGGGCGCGAAGCTCGACAGGGCCAACCTCTCGGGCGCCTCGGCGGCCTGGCGGGACTTCACGAATGCCAGCCTGGTCGGGATCGTCGCGGACGCGAGCACCGTCATCACCAACTTCCACGGGGCGACCTTCCGGACCACTTCGGCCTCCGGCGGTGCGGACCTGAGGGAGGCCAACCTCTCGACCGCGGACCTGTCGAGCGCGTTCTTGTCAGGTGCGCTGCTCGCGGGCGCGAGAATGGTCGGCACGGACTTCACCGGCGCCGACCTCGTGGCCGCCAACCTCTCCGGCAACACGACCGTCGCCACCAACGCCATCTTCCGGTCCGCCAACCTCGCGGGCGCGGACTTGAGCGGCGCCAACCTGGGCAGCCTGGGGTGCCCGGAAGGAGCCAAGTGCGCCGCCCGCCTGAACGACGCCTGGATGTGCGGCGCCAACCTGGCGGGGACCGACCTCCGGGGCGCCATCCTCACGGGCGCGTACCTGCCACCCTTTCCCATCGGCGACGAGAGCAGTCCCGACTACTGCGCTCCGGTGAGGGGGATTCCTATCACCGATGGCACCACGACCTGTCCGAGCGGGAAGTTCCCGGCACAGCCCGCCTCCGGGTGCTCCTCGGACGACTGGAGACCCGGCACCCCTCCACCCGTCACCTGCTGTGTCTCCCGGAGGCTTCCGGACGGGAGCTGGTCGAAGTGCCCTCCCCGCCTGAAGAAGGGGGAGGCCTGCACGCTGAACTGTGACTGCCAATCGAAGTTGTGCCCGGCGGCGACGAAGAAGTGCCAGTGACGGCTCAGGCCCTTGGTGCGGTGGGCATCCCTGCCCAACGCCAGTACGAGTCCCGAGCGACCTTCAGGAATCTGGCGGCGAGGGGGGAATCTGGAGCCACTGGCGGAGGCTAGATTGGATGGTCTCGTGCCGCCCCGTGCACGCCGTTACACGACCCGGCGGCCGAGGGAGGAGATGCTCGCCGACTACTGGGACGTGCTCGCAGGGATCTACTCCCCGGAGGCCTTCTTCGGCCGCGTGCGCCGCGTCTCGCGTTCGCTCGACAGGTCCGGGCACCGGCTCCGGCAGCCCCTGCGCCACGTGGTGCGTGACCTACGGTCGTTCCTGCGCATCGCCACGCAGTTGGGGTTCCGGGAATCTGGGACGCGCCGGGCCTTCTGGGGCGCCATGGCGGACGGCCTCCTCCACAACCCCCGTGCCTTCAAGATCACGGCCTCCCTCGCAGCGCTCTACCTGCATTTCGGCCCGTACTCGAGCCGAGCGGTCGCTCGCCTCGACCGGGAGATCGCGACCGCGAAGCCCGCCCGTCCGGTCTCTCGCGGTACGACTGCCGCTCGCGCGTAGGCACCGTCTTACATGGCTCGGCCGCTTCCCGGTGACGCTCTACCAGGAGCAGTGGACGAAGCTGCTCGACCTGGCCGACGACATCCGCGCGTTCATCCAGGAGAACGAGTCGAAGTTGAAGAAGAAGGAGTGACGGTCCTGCCGTAGGCTGCCAGCCTCTCCACCTCCGCCACCACGGCGCGCCCCTCTGCGACCCGCCCCGCCCCTCGGCGGACATCTGAAATCCGGCCAACGGTGGACGGGCCAAAACCGGCCAATGGCCAGGGCCCGAGACCAGTTCGCTTCTATCCCGCCGTCGCCTGCGGATGCAACGTGTGGCGGGTTCGCCAACTCCTTGGCCCGC
>CAIVAR010000109.1 GCA_903904005.1 uncultured Anaeromyxobacter sp. | reverse complement strand
TCAGCTCCTCGGCTTCAACCCCTTCACCCACTTCGCGATGACGTTCACCACCTCGCCGGCGACGTTGCCGGGCTTCGTGTAGGCGCTGGGGAGCGACTTCCCCGTCCCGAACACGAAGAGGTGGTCGGCCTTCGGGAAGGTGCGGAAGGTGGCGAACTTGTCCCCGGAGAGCTCCCGCTTCCAGCCTTCCAGGTCCTTCGACGTCACCTGGTAGTCGCGGCCGCCCTGGAGCACGAGGATGGGGACGGCGTTCTCGTGGGCGATGGCCGCCGGGTCGTACTTCCGGAGGTCGAGCCAGTAGCCCGGGGGCGCTCCCATGACCCGGCCGGCCGGCGGGGGCCGGGTCGGGTCGAGCGCCTTGATGGCGTCGGCGTCGGCGCGCATGGGCGCCACGTCCTCCTCGGTGGCGGCCCCGTTCTCGACCAGGTAGTCGAGCTGGTCGTGGATGAGCTCGTGGACCTGGCGGGTCGAACCCGCCAGCGTGACGACGCCGGCGAGCTTCCCATCGGCGCGGGCGATGCGCGGGATCAGGTAGCCGCCCAGGCTGTGGCCGATCACCACGATTCGCCGGGGGTCGACGCCCTCCGTCTCGCGGAGCGCCTTCACGGCGGCGACCGCGTCGTCGACCACCTCGTCCTTCACGGTGGCCGGCGCGGAGCCCGGCTTGTCGCCGTGGACGCGGGTCCGCTTGTCGTACCGGAGGACCGCGATCCCCTGGGAGGCGAGCCCCCAGGCGAGGTCGCGGAAGACCTTCGTCCCGCCGACCGTCTCGTCCCGGTCGAGCGGTCCCGAGCCGTGGACCAGCACGACGCCGGGGAAGGGCCCCTTGCCCACCGGCATGGAGATCGTCCCGGGCAGAACCCAGGGCGACTCGCCGAACTTCACGGCCGCGTCGCGGAACTTCTTCGCGTTCGCGTAGGGCGGGGCGTGGAACTCGATGGGCGGCGGCGCCTTGGCGGCCGCGTCCGGGCTCATGGGGGTGAAGCGCAGCGAGATGATCCGCCCCTCGGCGTCGAAGGCCACCGTCAGGGTCCACTCGACCTTCTCGAACCGCGCCGCCATCACCGCGATGTCGACCGGACCGGCGTTCTTCACCACCGGGGTCCCGATGGACTGGAGCTTGCCGTTCTTCTCCTCGATCCCGACCCAGCCGTCCCGGAAGCCCTCCGGGGAGAGGAGCGACGCGAGGCGGGGGTCGAACCGGGCCGAGATCCCGTCGAGGTTTCCGGCCTGGAACATCGCGGCGATCTCGGTGGCCCAGGGGCCGATCGCCGAGACCGGCGGCCGCGCGGGGACGGGCGCGGCGGCTTCCTGCGAAGGCGACTGCGCCGCCTGGGGAGCGGCGAGCGCGAGGGACGTTGCGATGGCGAGAAGCGTGACGACCATGTGGGACCCACCTCCGGAAGGGGGAAATGTCGGTCAAACCAACGGCCGGCGCAAGGATCCGCACGGCCACCCCTGGCCAACCCGTCCCGGATCGGGTTGAATCCGCGCGCCATGGCCGACCTCGCCGCACCCTCGCCGCCCCGGGAGCTCTCGCTCCGCGCCATCCTCACCGCCGTCGCCGTGGCCCTGATCATGGGCTCCGCCTACCCGTACGTGGTGCTCAAGCTCGGGTACGGCCCGAACATCTCGGTGGTGAGCGCCTTCTTCGGCTACATGATCCTGGGGCTCGTGGCGCTCTTCACGAGCGTCTCGGCGAACCGCTTCGAGGCCAACATGGCCCAGACGGCGGGCACGGCCGCGGGACAGACCGGCTTCATGGTCATCGTGCTCGCCGCCATCGACATGCTGAACGAGCGGGCCGGCCTGGGCTTCTCGCTGCACCTCTCCGGCTGGCAGATCTTCTGGTGGCTCACGCTGGGCGGGTTCGTGGGGGCGTTCCTCGCCGTGCCGCTCCGGCGCCACTACATCGACGAGGAGAACCTCACCTTCGCCGACGGCACCGCGGCCGGAGAGACCCTGGTGGTGCTCTACCAGGGGCGCAAGGAGGCGGCCGACCGGCTCCGGGCGCTGGCCGCCGGCACCGGGATCTCCGCCCTCCTCTGCTTCCTGCGCGACGGGCCGTGGAAGCTCTTCCCGGGGGAGCTGGCCTTCGGCCGGAACGGCCACGCGCTGCGGCTCGGCACCGAGCTCGGCGTCCTCTCCTTCGGGGCCGGCATGCTGGTCGGCCTGCGGGTGACGCTGTCGATGCTGCTCGGCACGCTCCTCGCCTGGGTGTTCGCCCCCGGCCCGCTGGTGGCGCGCGGCTGGGCGAAGGCCATGACCTTCGCGGAGGTCCTGAAGTGGGTGATGTGGCCCGCCACGGGGCTCATGGTGGCCGGCGGCATCACCGCGCTCGTGCTCAACTGGAAGGTGATCGCCCGGACCTTCCGGAACCTGTCGACCCGGGACGTCGAGAGCACCGAGTTCCCGATGCGCTGGACGATCGCCGGCGCGGTGGTCTCGTCGGTGGCCCTGGCGGTGGTCCAGAAGATCTCGCTCGGCTTCCCCATCTGGCTCTCGGTGGTCTCGCTGCTCCTCTCCTTCCCGCTCATGCTCGTGGGGATCCGGGTGCTGGGCGAGACCAACTGGGCGCCCATCAGCGCGCTCGCCAACCTCATGCAGGCCGTCTTCGCCGCGCTCTCCCCTGGCCACCTGCCCGTGAACATGATCGGCTCGGGCATGAGCGGCACCGTCGCCGGCCAGGGCGAGCACCTCATGCAGTGCTACCGGGCCGGCAAGATCATCGGCTCGAACAACCGCCACCTCACCCTGCTGCAGCTGCTCGGCATCCCGGTGGGCGCCGCGGCGGTCGCCGTCGTCTACCCGGCGCTGCGGTCCAAGTACGGCTTCGGCGAGGGGGGGCTGACCTCGCCCATCAGCGTGAAGTGGGCCGGGTTCGCGGAACTCCTCTCCAAGGGCTTCGCCTTCCTGCCCGAGGGATCGATGACGGCGCTCGTGGTGGCGCTCCTGGTGGGCACGGTCATCACCGTCCTCGAGCCGAAGTACCACCGGTTCCTGCCCTCCCCCACCGCGGTCGGCCTGGGCATGCTCATCCCGGGATATGCGGTCGTCCCCATGGTGGCCGGCGGCGTCGTCCAGGCGATCTGGCTGAGGACGAGCCCCCGGACCGAGGCCACCTACTCGATGCCGCTCGCCTCGGGCTTCATCACCGGGGAGGCGCTGGTGGTGCTCGTCTTCTCGATCCTCGCCATCTTCGGGGTCCGGATCTGATGAAGCGCGGTGCCCCGCCCACCGGCTGGGAGCCGGTCCGCCGGGAGCTGCAGCGTGCGCGCGGCGCCCGCCGGCTGGTGCCCTGGGCCCTCCTCTCGGCCTTCCTGGGCTGGGCCTTCCTTTCGGTGGCCGCGAGGAACTGGAGGGCCGGGCTGCCGCTGCTCGGCGGCGGGCTGCTCTTCGCGGCCGTGATCCGCGCCCTGGCCGTGCCCCACTGCCCGGCCTGCGGGAAGAACCTCTGGCTGCGGGGGGAGCGCCCCGGACCACCCACCGCGCCGGTCCCGACCCGGGCGGAGCGGGAGCGCCGCTGCCCGCGCTGCGGGGCCGGGCTCGACGGCTGACCGGGCGGCGCAACGCACCTCCGGGTGCTAGATTCCCCACCGCCATGCCTTCGACCCCCAGCCGATCGCTCGACGTCTTCCCCAATCCGAACCCGCGCCGCCCCTACGAGATCCTGATGGAGGCGCCGGAGTTCACCTGCCTCTGCCCGCTCACCGGGCAGCCCGACTTCGCCACCATCCGGATCCGCTACGTGCCGGCGAAGCTCTGCGTCGAGCTGAAGAGCCTGAAGCTCTACCTGTGGAGCTACCGGAACGAGGGGGCCTTCCACGAGCGGGTGACGAACGAGATCTGCGACGACCTGGTGAAGGCGCTGAAGCCCCGCTGGCTCGAGGTCCAGGGCGACTTCCTGGTCCGGGGCGGGATCGGCACCGTGATCACCGTCACGCACGGACGTCGTCCGGCCGGCGCGAGCCGGTAGGCCCCTTCTCACCGGGAGTGGTAGAGTCGTCGGCGCATGCCCGACGGCGCCGTGAGCCTGCCAGTGGAAGACGTGGGGCCCGAGGGCGCGCCCCCGTTCCAGCCCGATTCCCTCCTGGGGACCGTGGTGGCCGGCCGTTACCGGCTCTCCGGCCACCTGGCGTCGGGCGGGATGGCGGCGGTCTACGTCGCGGAGGACACCCGGGAGCGGCGCGAGGTCGCCTTGAAGGTGCTCCAGCCCCACCTGGCGCGCTCGGCGGAGGCGGTCCGTCGCTTCCTCTGCGAGGGGGCCATCGCCCGGATGATCGACCACGAGAACGTGGTCCGCGTCCTCGACCACGGGAGCGAGGGGACCTGCTTCATCGCCATGGAGCTCCTCGAGGGGGAGAGCCTCTTCGACCGGCTGCGGCGCGCGGGTCCGCTCCCACCCGCCGAGACGGTCTCCATCCTGGTCCAGGTTTGCAACGGGCTCGAGGCGGCGCACCGGCAGGGGGTGGTGCACCGCGACCTGAAGCCGGAGAACGTCTTCCTCCACGGCCGGAGGGGAGCCTCGCCGGTGGTGAAGATCGTCGACTTCGGGGTGGCGGGCGGCGCGCACGGCGAGGGCGGCGACACCGGGCTCGTGGTGGGCACCCCCGAGTACCTCTCCCCCGAGCAGGCCTACGGAAAGGCCGGCGACGCCCGCTCCGACGTCTACTCGGTGGGGGTGATGGCCTGGCGCATGCTCGTCGGACGCGCCCCCTTCACGGCCGACTCGGCCGACTCGATGATCCGGATGCAGGCCCGGGAGCCGGTCCCCTCCGTCACCTCGGCGCGCCCCGACCTCGCCGCCCATCCGGAGCTGGTCGGCGTGGTCGCCCGCGCCTGCGCCAAGAACCCCTCGCGGCGCCCCCCCACGGCGGCGGCGCTCGGCGCCGAGCTGGCCGGCTCGCTGGGGAGGGCCGTCGGCCCGCCCACGCCCATGCCGCGCCCCTCCTTCCAGAGGCCCCCGGGGGGACCGGTGGCGCCCCCCCGCACGGCGGCGGCGACTGCGACCCCTGGGGTGGACCGGGGGCAGCGCCTCCGGATCCTGGCCGTCCTGGCCCTGGTGGTCGGGCTCGGGGTGGCCAGCGCTGCACTCCTCCTGCACGAGCGCGCCCCCCTTCCGGATGCGGGGCCGCAGGCGGCGCCCACGCGGTGATCGTGTTATCCCTTTCGCGCCCTCCGCCGCCGTCGCGGCGGCGCGGCCAATGGAGGTACGGATGAAGATCGAGGTGACGGGCACGGGCCCGCTCGAGGTGGATGCGTCGGTCCTGGCGGTGCCGGTCTTCGAGGGCGACGCCGCCGATCCGAAGGGGATCTTCGCCGAGATCGACCGACGGCTCGGGGGGCACCTGGCCTCCGCGGCGACCGAGGAGGACTTCCAGGGCAAGACCGGCCAGGTCCTCTCGATCCGCACGCTCGGCAAGCTCAAGGCCTCCCGGGTGCTCCTCCTCGGGCTCGGCAAGCGGGAGGGAGCCGAGAGGGTGCTTCCGCTGGCCGGCTTCGAGCCGCTTCGGCTCGCGGCGGGCGACGCCGCCCGGCTCGCCCAGAAGGGCGGCGCGACGCGCCTCGCCTTCGCCTCCCCTCGCCTCCCCGGACAGACCGCCCACGAGGCGCGGGCCATCGTGGAAGGGGCGCTGCTCGGCGCCTACCGGTTCGACCGGTACAAGACCGAGGAAAAGAAGAAGAAGCCGCGGCTGCTCGAGTCGCTCGTGGTGGCCTTGCCGCCCGGGCTGGAGCGGTCCAAGGAGGTGAAGGAGTCGGTGGCGCTGGCGCGCACCGTGGCCCAGTCCGTCGCCTGGGCGCGCGATCGCGTGAACGAGCCGCCCCTCCACCTGACCCCGTCGCGGCTCGCCGACGCGGCGCGGGAGCTGGCGAAGGAGGCCGGACTCCAGGTCGAGGTGCTCGGACCGCGCGAGATCGCCGGCCTGCGCATGGGGATGTTCCTGGGCGTGACCCGGGGATCGGCCGAGGAGCCCCGCCTCGTGAAGATCTCCTGGATACCCAGGGGAGCCGCCGCGAAGAAGGCGCCGGTGGTCATCGTCGGCAAGGCCATCACCTTCGACTCGGGCGGCCTCTCGCTCAAGCCCACCGAGGGCATGGTGGACATGAAGACCGACATGGCCGGCGCCGCCGCCGCCATCGCCGCCATGAAGGTGGTGGCCGAGCTCGCGCCCCCGTTCCCGGTACACGCGCTGGTGGGCGCCTGCGAGAACATGCCGGGCGGGCGGGCCTACAAGCCCTCCGACATCCTCATCGCCCGCAACGGCAAGACCGTCGAGATCACCAACACCGACGCCGAGGGAAGGCTGGTCCTCGGAGACGTGCTGGCCTGGGGCGTGGAGACGCTCAAGCCGGCGATGATCGTCGACCTGGCCACGCTCACCGGGGCCTGCATCGTCGCGCTGGGGATGACCACGGTCGGCGCCTTCGGGCCCGACGGCCCGGCCATGGACGCCGTCCTCGCCGCGGCGCGCGCCGCCGGGGAGGACACCTGGCGGCTGCCCCTCACCGACTCGGTGAAGGAGGAGCTGAAGAGCGACGTGGCCGACCTGAAGAACGCCGGGACGCGCATGGGCGGGTCGATCAGCGCCGCCTGGTTCCTGAAGGAGTTCGTCGGAGATGCACCCTGGGTGCACCTCGACATCGCCGGCCCGTCGAGCACCACCAAGGAGCGGGGGCACGTGGCCAAGGGAGGCACGGGCGTGGGCGTCCGCACCCTGGTCGAGCTCGTCCGCGCGCGCATCCAGGAGGACTCCCGGCCGCCGCGCCGCTGAGCCGGGAGCGCGCCGTGACCGAGGTCGAGGAGCTCGCCCTGCTGCTCCGCCCCGCCGGGGGCGGCGTGCACCTCGTCTCCGCCGGTCGGGACGCCCAGTCGGCGGCCCAGCGCCGCCTGCACGGGGCCACCACCGACGAGGAGGTTCGGGCGCGCTTCCTCGAGCGGCTCTCCCGGATCGGCACGGCCCGGGCCGTGCTCCTGGGCGTTCCCTCCGACGTGGGGGCCGGGTTCCTGCGCGGCGCGAACCAGGGGCCACTCGCCCTGCGGGACCGGCTGCTCGACGAGGACCCAGCCTGGCTCGAGGGGGCCGAGGCGAGGGGGCTCGTCGACCTGGGCGACGTCTTCGTCGTCCCCCAGCTGCTGCACGACGACATGCTCTCGGCGGCGCAGCTCGCGGCCTCGCGCCGCGCCCTCTACCCGGGCGTGGCGCCCGAGGTGGCTGCGCGCCTTCCGGTCTCCCCGCTCTCCATCGCCGAGCGGGCGCTCGACCTGGTCTTCTCCCTGAACCCGCGGGCGGCGCCCGTCCTGCTCGGCGGCGACCACTCCACCGCCTGGCCCGCGGTGGCGGCGCTCCACCGGGCCCGGCCCGGGTTCGGCGTGGTCCAGGTCGACGCCCACACCGACCTGCTCGAGGAGCGACTGGGGGTGAAGTACTGCTTCGGCACCTGGTCCTTCCACGCCAACGAGCTGCTCGGGCGGGGCGGGCGGCTCGTGCAGGTGGGAATCCGCACCTCGCGCCACGGACGGTCGCACTGGGAGTCGACCCTGGGCGTGCGCCAGATCTGGGCCGACGAGGCCCGGGCCGACCCGGCGGCGGCGATCGACGCCGTGGTCGCCGCGGTGCGGGGTTCCGGCGCGCGGGGCGTCTACTTCTCGAACGACGTCGACGGGACCGACGAGGCGTGGGTCGACGCCACCGGCACGCCGGAGCGGGGCGGGCTCGAGCCGGACTTCGTGGTCGAGCTCATCCGTCGGCTGGGGCGCGAGGTGGGGCTCGCCGGCGGGGACGTGATGGAGGTCGCACCGGCCATCGCCCGCACGCCGGGTGGAGCGGAGCGAACGCTCGGCGTCGCCGCGAGGTACCTGCGGGAGACCGTCGACGCGGTGCTTCCCCCCCCGCGCCGCTAGCGGCGCGGAACGACCCGAAGATCGGCCGCGAAAACCCTCCGGACTCGGTCACGGCCACGGTATCGGCTGCGGCTGGAGTTCACCCGGGTGAACTGGAAATGGCCGGGGTCGTGGACACCTTCGCGGCCGTGGCCGTTTCCGCTTCCGTGGCCGCGTCCGTGACCGTTGACCGCGTCCGTGGCTGGAAAGGAGCCGCAGATGGCGTTCGAGGTCTTCGAAGTCGCGGTGCAGATGGTTGGCGCGCTTCGCGAGCCGTTGCTCGTGCTGGAGAGACGCGATCCGGATCTTGCGAGGCAAGTGCGGCGGGCGGGCAGGGACCGCATCCACCTGTGGCGGGTGGCGGCGCCGCTCACGCTCTGCGACCGCGTCCTCGCCATGCTCTGGCGGTTGACCCGGTGAAGGGCCGGGCGCGCGCTGCGCCTACGCGCGCTTCGTCGCTTCCTTCTTCGCGGGAGCGGCGGTCAGTGCAGACAGCGCCGCCGCGATCACCGCGCCACCCGCCGTGAAGAGCGCGCCCACGCCGGTGACGCCGATCACCATCCCGGAGACGATGGCGGCCCGGGCGAGGAAGCCCCCACCCACCGGGGCGCCGCCGACCGCGGCGGCGAGCATCACGCCGGCGTACCCGCCGTAGAGGAGCGCGGGGAGGAGCCCGAGCGCGAGGAAAAGAGCCAGTCCGACTGCAGCGCCGATGAGGGTGTGGGTCTTGCGGGTCATGACGTCCTCCTTCGTTGCCCTGTGAGATTGCACCGCGCTTGCCAGGAACTGGCCACCGGGATTCCGGGGGGTTGCGCGGACGGGACGTCGGGATCGCCGGACGGAGCGACCGGAGGGCCGACAGGTCACGCCCCGGAAGGGGCGTCCGGGGCCTCCCGGCTCAGTGGATTCGCGGGAGGAGCGGAAGCGCCGCGACGATGGCGGCCTCCTCGTCGGCCATCTCGGACAGCCGCCGGTCGACGTCGAGCCCGTCGGCGTGCACCCGGGCGAGGTCGAGGAAGAGCCGTTCGTGCCCGGCCTCCGACTGGGCGAGCCGCCGGTAGAACTCGGACAGCCGGGGATCGGCGATGGCCTCGCCGAGCAGCACGAGCCGCTCGCAGCTCCGGGCCTCGACGAGGGCGCAGACGAGGAGCAACTCGCCGAGGCGGGCCCGCCCCCCGCCGGCCAGCCGGAGCAGCGCCTGCACGTACGGATCGCCGGTGTCGGGCGGCAGCGTGCGCCCCCGCACCGCGAGCTCGTTCAGCACGGCGAGGAAGTGGTGCGTCTCCTCCTGGGCCAGCTTGGCGAGCTTCCGGACCAGGTCGGGCCTATCGGCGTGGTCGGCGACCAGCTTCACGGCGGTGGCGGCCGCCTTCTTCTCGCAGTGGGCGTGGTCGCCCAGCGTGGCGTCGAGGTCGGACAGGGCCACCTCGACCCAGCGGGGATCGGTGCTCGAGCGGAGGATGCTCACGGGGCGATGGTACCCCGGGTCTCGATGCGCGCGGGCTCCCGTGGGACCGCCTCGAGCCGGAAGCCGGCGAGGAGGTCCGCCGGCATGGCTCGCCCGCCGGCGGGCAGGAGCCCGGAAGCCGCCGCGAGCAAACCCACCACCGCCGCCGGATCGGCCCCCCGCTCGCGGAGCTCCCCCACCGAGAGGGCCCCGTGCCGCTTGGCGAGCCGCTCGCCGTCCGGGCCGACCACCAGCGGGACGTGGGCGAAGCGCGGCGCCGGGAGCCCCAGCGCGCGGAAGAGCAGGAGCTGCCGGGAGGTCGAGGGCAGGAGGTCGTCGCCGCGGAGCACGTCGGTCACCTCCATGGCGGCGTCGTCCACCACCACGGCGAGCTGGTAGGCGGGGACGCCGTCGGCACGGGCCACGACGAAGTCCCCGACGGTGGCGGCCACGTCGAACGAACACTCTCCGTGAAAAGTGTCCCGGAAGGCGACCGGGCCGTAGGGGACCCGGAACCGCCACGCCGGGGGGCGGCGCGCACCCCTCACCGCCCGATCGGCCGGGGAGAGGTCGCGGCAGGTCCCCGGGTAGCGCGGCCCCTCGTCGGAGGCGTGCGGCGCCTGGGAGGCCTGGGCGATCTCCGCCCGGGAGCAGAAGCAGGGGTAGACGAGCCCCTCGGCCCGGAGTCGGTCGAGCGCCGCCGCGTACCGGTCGCCCCGCTCCGACTGCCGGTAGGGACCGTGGGGGCCCCCCACGTCGGGCCCCTCGTCCCAGTCGAGCCCCAGCCACCGCAGCTCCTCGAGGATCCGGGCCTCGAGCCCTGGTCGCACCCGGGGTCCGTCCAGGTCCTCGACCCGCATCGCCAGGGCACCCCGCCGGGATCGCGCGTCCAGCCAGGCGAGGAGGGCCGTCCGGGCGTTCCCCAGGTGGAGGGGGCCGGTGGGGCTGGGGGCGAATCTTCCTCGGATGGCGGGAGCGTGCGACAACATTCCCTGGATAACCCGTGCCCTCCCTGCCTACAAGATCCGCTCCGATGCGCGAAACCGGCGTCCTCCTCCCGCTCTTCTCGATCCGCTCCCCGTGCGGCTGGGGCCTGGGCGAGATCCCGGACCTCGTCCCGTTCGCGCGCTGGGCGGTCTCGGCCGGCTTCTCGCTCGTCCAGGTTCTCCCGGTGAACGAGGCGGCCCGCGGACAGAACAGCCCCTACTCGGCCATCTCCGCCTTCGCCATCGACCCGATCTACCTGGCCCTCGACGCCTCGGTGGACTTCCTGGCGGCCGGCGGCGTCGACGCGCTCTCGCCCGAGGACCGTGCGCTGCTCGCCGACCTGCGCGCCTCGCCGACGGTGCGCTGGAACGACGTCCGCGGCCTCAAGACGCGGGCCAGCGAGATCGCCTTCCGCGCCTTCCTCGAGCGGGAGTGGCGCGCCAGCACGACGCGGGCCGCGGCACTCCGGGCCTACCGGCGCGAGCACGCCTCCTGGCTCGCCGACTACGCCCTCTTCGTCTCCCTCCACGACGACGTGCAGGGCGGCCGGAGCTGGCAGGAGTGGCCCGAGCCGCTCGCCAACCGCGACCCCGAGGCGCTCGCCGAGGCGCGCGCCTCCCTCTCGGAGCGGGTCCTCTACCGCTCCTGGCTGCAGTGGCACCTCGACGAGCAGTGGCAGGAGGCCCGGCGCGCGGTGGTGGCGACCGGCGCCGACCTCATGGGCGACCTGCCCTTCATGGTGGCCACCGACTCGGCCGACGTCTGGGCCCGCCCCGGCGACTTCCGGCTCGACGCCCGGGCCGGCGTGCCTCCGGACGCCTTCAGCGCCACCGGCCAGGACTGGGGGCTCCCCGTCTACCGGTGGGACGAGATGGCGAAGAACGGCTACGCCTGGATCTCGGCCCGGGCCGCCCGGTCGGCCGAGCTCTACGGCGCCTACCGGGTCGACCACGTGGTCGGCTTCTACCGGAGCTACTTCCGTCCCAACGACGGCGGGGCGCCGGGCTTCGTTCCCGACACCGAGCCCGAACAGATCGTGAATGGCGAACGGGTGCTCGCGGCCTTCTCCCAGGGGGCGCGGGTCATCGCCGAGGACCTGGGAACCGTCCCCGACTTCGTTCGCGCCTCGCTGACCCGGCTCGGCATCCCCGGCTACCGGGTGCTGCGCTGGGAGAAGGACGGCGAGGTGTTCCGGGATCCCGCACGGTGGCCGTCGGTGTCGCTCGCCACCACGGGAACGCACGACACCGACTCGCTCGCCGACTGGTGGGAGTCGCTCGCCGCGGCGGAGCGGAAGGCCCTGCTCGCCCTCCCCGGCCTCGCGCCGCTGGCGACCCGCACCACGACCGCCTTCGACGACGAGGTGCGCGACGCGCTGCTCGGCCTGGTCTCGGCCTCGGGGTCCGAGCTCCTGCTCCTGCCCTTCCAGGACGCCATGGGGGCCCGGGAGCGGGTGAACGTCCCCGGCACCGTCAACGACGAGAACTGGTCCTACCGGGTCCCGATGCTCCTGTCGGCGCTGCTCGCCGACCGGGGGGCCGCGGATCGGCTCGCGGCGCTGGCACGACGGACCGGGAGGCTCCGGGAGACGGGCCCGTGACCTCGCCCGTCTTCCTGGTTCGACACGCCCAGGCCGCCGAGGGCGGTCCCGACGCCGAGCGGCGTCTCACCGCGGCGGGGCGGGCGGCCTTCTCGGACCTCCTCGGCCTGCTCGGCCCCAGCCTCCCCGTGACGCGGATCCGGTCGAGCCCTTTCCGTCGCGCCCGGGAGACCGCCGCGCTGCTCGCCCACGCCACCGGGGTGGGGGCCGAGCCGGAGGAGGAGCTCGCCTCCGGCCACGGAAGCGGGCGGGAGCTCCTCGAGCTGGCACGGCTCGCCGGGCCCGGCTCGGCGCTCGTCGGGCACAACCCGGAGATCGCCGAGGCGCTCGCGATCGCCGCCGGGGAGCGGGTTCCGGTGCCGCCCGGCACGATCGCCGCGCTCGACCTCTCCGGTCCGGCCCCTCGCCTGCTGTGGTCCCGCAGCCCCTGATATGCTGGGCCGGATGGCCACCGGTCCCACCGTTCCCCCGGATCTCGCCCCGCCCGCCGCCCCGATCCCCCCGGAGCAGCCCCGCTTCGTGCAGGAGCTCGACACCCTGGTCCGGGCCCGCTACCCGCTCATCTCGCTCGTCTCCTGGGAGGAGCAGCGGCTCGACACCATCCTCGACGACCTGGCGAAGCGGCACGGGAAGGCGCTCCTCTCCTGGTCGGTGACGAAGGGGCTGCGCCGCGTCGGCGGCGTGCGCGGCGGAGGCGCCGAGGGATCGCGCGAGCCCATGGAGGCGCTCGCAGCCATCGAGAAGCTCACCGAGCCGTCGCTCGTGGTCCTGAAGGACTTCCACCCCTACCTGAACGACCCGGCCGTGATCCGGGGGCTCCGCGAGCTGGCCCATTCGCTCAAGACCACCTACACGACCGTCATCCTCCTCTCCCCGGTGCTGCAGATCCCGGTCGAGCTCGAGAAGGAGATGACCGTCCTCGACGTCCCGCTCCCCACCCACGACGAGCTCTACGGGCTGCTCAAGGAGATCGCCGAGGTGGTGGTGCGCGGAAAGCGGGCCTCGGTGAGCCTGCGGCGCGAGGACGCCGACGCCATCGCCAAGGCAGCCCAGGGGCTCACCCTCTCCGAGGCCGAGAACGCCTTCGCCAAGGCCATCGCCTCCGACTCACGCCTCGCCAAGGAGGACATCGGCCTCATCCTCGACGAGAAGCGGCAGGTGATCCGCAAGAGCGGGCTGCTCGAGTACTACCCGACCGAGGAGCAGTTCGCGAACGTGGGCGGGCTCGAGAACTTGAAGACCTGGCTCTCCCGGCGCGGCAACGCCTTCAGCGAGCCGGCCCGCCGCTTCGGGCTGCCCGAGCCGAAGGGGCTGCTCCTCCTCGGGGTCCAGGGCTGCGGCAAGAGCCTCACCGCCAAGGCCATCGCGTCCTCGTGGAAGATGCCGCTCCTGCGGCTCGACATGGGGAGGATCTTCAGCGGGCTGGTGGGGTCGTCGGAGGAGAACCTGCGCCGGGCCATCCGCGTCGCCGAGAGCGTGGCCCCCGCCGTTCTCTGGACCGACGAGATCGAGAAGGGTCTGTCCGGGGCGGGCTCTTCCGGCTTCTCCGACGGCGGGGTGACGGCCAGGGTCTTCGGCGCGATGCTCACCTGGCTGCAGGAGAAGACTGCGCCGGTCTTCGTGGTGGCCACCGCCAACCGGATCGACATGCTGCCCCCCGAACTCCTGCGAAAGGGGCGCTTCGACGAGATCTTCTTCATCGACCTGCCGGCCCGGCCGGAGCGGGAGGAGATCTTCCGCATCCACGTGGCGCGGCGCGGGCGCAAGCCGGAGTCCTACGACCTCGGGGCGCTGGCCGCGGCGGCCGAGGGGTTCAGCGGCGCGGAGATCGAGCAGGTCGTGGTGGCCGCCCTCTACGACGCCTTCGCCGAGGGCAAGGAGCTCGAGCAGCGCCACCTCGACCGGGCCGTGGCCGAGACCTTCCCGCTCGCCACCACCATGCGGGAGGAGATCCAGAAGCTGCGGGAGTGGGCCAAGACCCGCACCCGCCCGGCCTCCACCGTGCCGGCGGAGGAAGTCCCCCGCCCCATCACCTCCCGCTTCGGCTGACCCTTGGGCTCGGAGCGCCGCGACCGCTTTCTCAAGGTGGAGCGCGCCCGGCCGGGGCGCTCCGACGCCTCCGACCCGCTGCCCGAGGACGGTCGCTTCGCGGAGATGGGGTCCACCGACCGCATCCGGCCGCCGGCCGAGCGGGGGCTCGACACCGACGACGGGCGGAGCGGTCAGCCCTTCATCCGCTGCGCCGATTGCAAGGTGGACAGCTCCGTCTACGAGGTCCGCTGCCAGCGCTGCGGCGCCGACCTCGACACCCCCGCGCAGCGCTCCTTCAACGAGCGGCTCTGGGCCGAGCACCGCTCGCAGGACGAGGCCGCGTCCCGCGAGATCGCCGAGCGCGAGCGGACCCGGAACGCGGAGGCCGCGGAGGTCGCCCGGCAGCGGCGGGAGATCGGCGAGGAGCTGGCCCGTCGCGAGCGGGAGCGGGTCCTGGACCAGTTCCCGGAAGGGCCGGTCGGGACCGGCTCCTTCGGACGCGCCGACACGGTGGGCATGCGGCTCCTGCGCCACCTCCCCGGGACCGCCTGGCGCGTCGTCGCGGCGCTCGTGGTCTTCGGGATCCCGCTGCTGCTCCTCCTCTTCTCCCGCGGCCTCCCGCAGCTCGTCGGGATGATCTTCCTGGCCGCGGTGGTCCTGCTCTTCTCGCCCCGCCGCGGGCGCGACCGGAGGTGGTGATGTCGCAGAGCACGGGAATCGTGATCGTGGTGCAGGGGGTCGCACTCCTCGTTCAGGTCCTCGCCGAGCTGGGGCTGGAACGGCTCGAGCAGCGGAAGATGCAGACCTCCGATGGCGTCACCCACGAGGTGGACCACGTCGTCACCGACGGCAAGGCCGAGGTCGGGGTGAAGGTCGACCGGAAGACCGAGAAGGTGACCCTGGTGCCGAAGGACTGCGACGCCGGGCCGGGCAAGGCGCTGGCCGGGCGGATCGCCCAGCGCTGGGCCTACTCGAAGGCGGTGGGCGAGCTGAAGCGGAAGGGGTACGCCGTGGCCAAGGAGGAGAAGCAGGCCGACGGCACGGTCCGGGTGGTCATGCAGCGCTGGAGGTGAGCCGTGGCCGAGAAGATCGAGATCGAGATCGTCTTCACCCCCGAGGGCGAGGTGCGCTTCGAGACCCGAGGGCTGAAGGGGAAGACCTGCCTGGACGAGACCGCCGCGCTCGAGAAGGCGCTCGGGACCGTGACCGAGCGCACGAAGACGTCCGAGTACTACCAGCAGCCCGCGACCATCAAGGGCACCACGCGCCAGGGTTGACCCGGGCGTTCACCCCTCCGGCCAGCCGCTTCGCTCCAGGCGGCCGTCCGGGGTCAGGCGGAGCTCCACCGTCCGCTCCGGCCCGCCGGGCACGATCGTCTCGACTCCGGGTGAATAACGTCCGGTGAGGAAGTGGAAGCGCTGGTTCGCCGAGCCCGCCCAGCGGCGCCCCGCCTCGGGCAGGGTGGCGTCGTACGGCCCGTCGACGAGCAGGTCGACCCAGGCCAGCAACTCGCGCGATCCCGCCGGCCGGTCGCCCTGCAGCTCCTCGAGCCGGTGACCGGTGAAGGCCACCACCGAGAGCCCGCGCTCCCGGACGCCCCGCGCCAGGGGCACGAGCGCGGCCGCCTGCTCGAAGGGCTCCCCCCCGAGAAAGGTCATCCCCTCGACGCGGTCCCGGACCCCGTCGAGCCGTGCGAGCAGCGTCGCCGGCTCGATCGCCTGGCCGCCCGCGTGGTCGAACATGTGGGGATTGCAGCAGCCCGGGCAGCGAATCGAGCAGCCCTGGACCCAGACGGCGAACCGCGCCCCGGGCCCCTCGGCCTCGGTCACGTCCACGACGGCGGCGATGCGTATCGGGATCAACGCGCTCCCCCTCGCGCCGAGGCTACGCGCCACCCGGGTCGCCCGGCAAATCGCGGCGGTGTCTTTCCCGTCCGGATCGATCGCCCCGTGGGGCGGGCCGGCGGTAAGGTGGCCCGTCCAGTGACCTCCGCGCTCCTCGCCCTCCTCCTCGCCGCGACCCCGGCCGCCTCGGCAAAGGGCGCTGCACGCCCCATCGCCCAGACCGACCCGGTCGCCACCGTCCGGGAGGCCGAGCGGCAGGTCCGGGCGGCGTTCCGGGCCGGCGGCAAGCGAGCCGAGCTCGAGCGGATCGGCGCTGCCACCATCGACTACGAGGAACTGGCCCGCCGCAGCGTCGGACCCCGCTGGGCGAAGCTCTCCCCCTCCGACCGGTCGGCCATCGTGAAGTCGCTCCGTGCGCTGGTGGAGGAGACCTGGCTCTCCGGCCTGCTGCGCCCCGATCCCCTCTTCGCCTTCGCGGTCCTCGGAAAGCAGGTGACGGGGACCGAGGCCGAGGTGAAGACCCGCGTCCAGTC
>CAIVAR010000108.1 GCA_903904005.1 uncultured Anaeromyxobacter sp. | reverse complement strand
GCCGCCTTCTCGTCGGTGGCCTTGCCGGTCATGTACGCGGCGCCGGGCGCCCAGCCCGGGGTGACCGTCGCGGCCAGGTCCTTCGCCGACCGGTGGAACACGCCCGTCACTCCGCCGACGACCGTCTTCGCGGTCAGGTAGAGGCCGATGAAGGGGAGGAAGACCACCATCAGGCCGCCCAGCACCGGCATGACCATCAGCGCGGTAGCCGTGTTGACCTTCACGTAGTGCTCGGAGACCGGGCCGGGAAGCTTCTGCCCGTCGCGGGCGATGGGGAAGATCTCCCAGTTGCTCTTGGAGAGGTAGTACCCGCCCTGCACTGCGCTGCCGCCGTTGATGGTCTTCATGGTCTGTTCTCCCTTTCTGATGAGGAGTCTGCTCCATCGAGCAGCCGGCCGATATTGGGAGAGGTACCGAGCCGGCCGACATTGATTCCGGTCCCACCCTCCGGAAAACACCCCAACCCGGATGGGGCGTAAGGGGTTCGAAGAGCCTAGACGGTGAGTGAATGCCCCATTCAGGCATCGTCCGCCCCAACTGACCGCTGGAGCGACGAGGGCGCGTGACCTAGCGTTCCAGAAGACATTCAGGGCCCGGACACTGTGCCTGCAGTCCACTGGCAAGCGCTCCAAGAGGAGAAGACGACATGCGTCGAATCGTTTCGATTGCTCTCCTGGCTTTCTGTCCCATGGTCGCAAAGGCCCAGGCACCGCAGGCAACTCCTGCCGGGGTGTTGGTGGCCGACCGGGTCGTGGACACGAACACCGTCGTCGTCCAGGCGACGCCTGCCGTGGACCCCACCGCTCGCCGGCACCTGGGACTCCTCCTCCGGCTCGATGCCGGATTCGGCCTGATGGGTATGAAGGGCACCTCTCCGGCCTACATCGACGTCTGGGACCAGACACAGGAGGCCCTCAAGGATGGGATCAAGGGCTTCGACATCCCGTTCGGCTTCACCGCCGGGTACGCGGTGATCGAGAACTTCATCATCGGAGCCGAGGTCTGGGGACTGACGACCACCTCTCCCAACTCCCAGCACCCCCTTTACTACTACTCGAACATGACGCAGGGCTCGGTGGGGCTGCATCTCACGTACTACTTCATGCCCGTGAACATCTACGTGTCCGCGACTCCATCCATCGCGATCGCCCGCCTTGCATACTGGAGCAGGGATTACTGGGTTCCCGCGCTGGGTAGCTTTGGCACCAGGAGCTACAGCACCAACGTGGGCTTCGGCGGGAAGTTCGCCGTTGGCAAGGAGTGGTGGGTCGGTGACCACTGGGGCGTCGGCGTCGCCCTGCAGTTCCTGATGGGGATCTACTCGGACAAATACTCCTATACGTGGACGACGCTGAGCGGTGCCGCGGCCTTCTCCGTGACGTACAACTGAGGGAGCTCAAATGCGAAAGCCATCGGCATACGTCGTCGTTGCGTCGCTTGCGGTGATCGTGAGCGGGTGCGGCTCCAAGGATGTCGCCACGGGGGGCAGTTGCAACTACACGGCGCAGCTTGACCTTCCGACGGACCCGCCGAGCAAGTGGCAGGCCCCGACCTGCCTGGATTTCACGACCCCCGTGATGCCGGAGCCGGAGCTGGGCCCGGTGGGGTGCCAGACGCTCCTCGCGAAGGGGGCCTCGCCGTGGACGCAGGCCTCTTGCAGCAGTGACAACCTGCTCGGCGTCTGCTCGATCGAGACGGGGCCCTTCCAGTTCGCGGCAATCTTTTTCTACAGGACCGCCACTCCGCCGGTGGATGTGCAGGCAAGGATCGCGGCGTCAGCCTGTCCGATTCTGGGCCTGGGCATGTTCCAGGGCAAGGCGAGTTGGGTGACCTTCTAGCACGACATCGTTCCTGGTTCGCGCCCTCGCCCTCGCGTTACCCCGCGCTCGCCATGATCGCCGGCCCGCGGTACGGCGAGCCCGCGGATGTCGACCCGCTGGCCGATACGACGACCAGCCCCGCGTCAGGGCGGGGAAGTCGGGATCGGTTCATGAGGCCTCCGGATGGGATTCACCCTCATCGTTGGCGTGCGCGGGTAAGCCAAGCGTCTCCATGCGACGGGGGAGGCGCCGCAGGCAGCTCGACCCGGAACGTCGCGCCCCTGCCGACCTCGCTCTCGACCGCGATGGTGCCACCATGCGCGGTCACGATGGCGTGGCAGATGGGAAGCCCGAGCCCGGTTCCTTCCCCGGCGGGGCGCGTCGTGAAGAAAGGATCGAAGATCCGCTCGACCACATCCGGGGCCATGCCCACTCCGTTGTCGATCACCTCGATGCGGGCCATTCCCGGATCACCCGGCCCCAGCCGAACGACGACCTCACCCTTCCCGTTGCGGGGCGTGGCCTTGGCGGCGTTCGTGACCAGGTTCACGAGCACCTGTCCGATCTGGCCGAACGAGGCCATGACGTCGGGCGCCCCGAGGTCCTCCACGCGGAGGGTCACCGCTCGCCCCAAGGACACGGGCAGCCAGCGCATGGTCTGGTCGACGATCTCGATGACCCGCACCCGGGCCCGCTGCGGGTGGGGACGCGCGAAGAGCGAGAGGTCCTTGACGATCTGCGCGATGCGCTGTCCCCCGTCCAGGGTGTCCTTGAGGGAATCCACGGTCTCGTCGAGGAGCCGGGCCAGCTGGTCCCGATCCACGGCGGCGCCCTCCATGGCACGGCGGCGCGCATCCTGGGCCAGTTCCATGGCGATCTCCCCTCCCGCGATCACGCCGGAGAGGGGGTTGTTGATCTCGTGAGCGACGCCCGCCACCAGCGTCCCGATCGCGGCGAGGCGTGCCGTCACCGCAATCTGACCCTCCAGCTTGCGTATCTCGGTGATGTCCTTCGCCACTCCCGCGATCCCAACGATGCGCCCGTCGCTGTCGAGCAGGGGCGCCTTCGTCGAAAGGAACGTCCGCAACCCGGTCGGGCCAGGGAAGTTCTCCTCGAATGTGCGGGGTACCCTCGACTCCAGGACCTCGCGGTCGTGGTGGCTCAGCGCAGCCGCCAGCAGCGGGTCCCCCAGGATCTCCCCGTCCGTCCTCCCCAGCACTTCCTCCAGGGGCTTCCCCGTGAAATGGAGCGCCGCCATGTTCGCGAACGTCCAGCGCCCCTCCTGATCCTTCGCGAAGATGGGATCGGGGGTGGCATCCGTGACGGCGCGCAGCAGCGCCTCGCTCTCGCGGAGCGACTCCTCGGCCGTCCTCCGCTCGGTGACGTCCTGGAAGGCGCCGATGAGCTTGACCACCCCGCCCTCTTCCCGGACGACGGTTCCCTGGGTGCGCGACCAGATGCGCCTGCCCTTGGACGTCACGATCGGGACCTCCAGGTCGAAGGGAGTGCCCTCCTCGATCGCGGCCCGCAGCGCTGCCTGGAAGCTGGGACGATACCCGGGGTCGATACGTTCGAGCGCCTGCTCCAGCGAGATACTCTCCCCGGGACCGACCTCGTTGATCAGGAGGGCCTCCGGCGAGAACCTCATGAACCGCGTGGCCAGGTCCAGTTCCCACCCTCCGACCCTGGCCAGTTCGCCGGTGCGGTGGAGCATCGCGGCTGCGGCAGCCCTGTCGTTCTCCGCTTGCGTGCGTTCGGTGACGTCCCGGACGATCCCCATGTACAGACGCTCCCCCTGGCGATCGATGCAGGCGAAGGTGATGTCCACCGGAAAGACGGTTCCGTCCTTGCGCCGCTGCTTGCTGGACAGGGAGTGGGGCTTCCCGGGCTCGATCCTCACCCATTCCCGCTGGCCCGCCGGGACGTCGAAGTTCACGTCCACGTCCGAGACGCTCATGCGGAGGAGTTCCTCGCGGGTGTAGCCGAGGGTTTCGCAGGCACGCCGGTTCACCTCCCGGAATCGTCCCTGGAAGTCGTGGATGAAGAAGGCGTCCGCCGCCCCCTCGACGAGCGCCCGGAACCGCTGCTCACTCTCCCGGAGCGCGTCGATGGCCAGCTTCCGTTCCGTGACGTCGCGGAAGAAGCCGGCCAGGTATGTCCGATCCGGCATGACGACACGGGCGGACGAGATGTCCGCCGCGAACACGCTACCGTCCTTGCGACGGATGGGAATGCCGGGGACGAAGTTCGTCCGCCCCTCGGCCATGGCGGCGAAAGCCTGGACCACCTGCTCCCGGTCCGCGGGCTCGTGCATGTCCTCGAAGCGCAGGTGACGGACCTCCTCCTCCGTGTACCCCGTCAAGGCCGTGAAGGCGGCGTTGCAGGAGAGCAGCTGCGCGTTCGCCGGATCGGCCGTCACGATCCCGTCGGTGGCGCCATCGAAGATGGCGCGGAACCGGTGCTCGGACTCCCGCAACGCCTCCAGCGCGGCACGACGCGGCGTGATGTCCTGGCAGAAGGCCATGTAACGGTCGTCCGCCAGCTTCACCGCCCGGAGCGTGACCCAGATCCTGCGGCCATCCCGCCTGACGAGCTTGTAGTCGTGTTCGAGTCGCCCGGTCGAGGTCAGCGTCACGAATTCCTCGAGCGCGGCAGGTCTGTCCGACTCCTCCACGACGTCGGCGACGGTCATCGAGCGGAGGGTCTCCACATCGGTCCCCATCAACTCCAGGGCGGCTGGATTGCATTCCACGTACCGGCCTCGCCCGTCGACCACGAACAGGGCCGCTGGAGACCTGTCGACGTAGGTCTGGATTCTCTCCTCGGCTCGCTTCCTCTCCGTGACGTCGGAGAGGATGAGACGCAGGGCTGGGTCCGCATGGCGTGGGGCCCGGTGCTGGCAGATGAGGTGGCCGTCGAAGGTGGTGCCGTCGCTCCGCAGGAGGACCAGATCGCAGGATAGTGGCCTGGCGCTGCGTCTTGCCTCCGCGAGCACGAGACGCCAGCCGTCCCCGCGCGAAGGGTCCACGAAACTGGAGAAGGGGCGCCCGCTGAGCTCGCTCCGGTCCACATCCAGCAAGGCCGCAGTCTCGAGGTTTGCTTCGCGGATCAGCCCGGCCTCGTCGACGGTGAGGTACCCGACCGGAGCGAAGTCGTACAACTCGACCTGGCGAAGGTGGGCTTCCTCGAGTTCGAGGTGGCTCCGACGCAACTCCTCGTTCTGCATCTCCAGTTCGATCTGGTGGACCTGGAGTTCGTGAAGGAGAGAAGCGGTGGCCCCCCTCGGCTTCGCCGCCGGAGCGACGCGAGCGAATCGCGCCTCCGCCTCCGCCCGCAACTTCTGGCGGTCATCGGTGATGAGTTTCTTCGCCAGTTGTCTCCCTTGGTACCGATGCCCAGAATGAGCGCTTTCCAGGCAGGGCGCTTACCCCATCCCCATTTGGGGCGTACGTCCCGGACTGAGGGCGGGCATGAAGCGCCACGCCTACGCGGGCGCCGCCGGCAACTCCACACGGAAGGTCGATCCCTTCCCGACCTGGCTCTCGACGGTGAGCGTTCCGCCGTGACCGGTGACGATGGCGTGGCAGATGGACAGGCCGAGCCCGGTCCCCTTCCCTACGTCACTTGTGGTGAAGAATGGCTCGAAGACATGCTCCATGATCTCGGGCGTCATGCCGGTGCCGTCGTCGGAGACCTCCATGCGCGCCATGCCCGGCAAGCCGGGCCCGACACGGACGACGATGGCGCCGCGCGCCGCTTCAGACGTGGCCTTCGCCGCGTTGGTGACCAGGTTCACCAACACCTGCGAGATCTGCCCGATGGTGGCCACGACGTCGGGCGCGCCTCCGTTCTCGACGGTGACCGTGGCGGTCTGGTCGACCGTGGCGGGCAGCCAGCGCATGGCCAGGTCGACGACGTCGATCAACCGGATCTGCTCCCTGGCATTCCCCTGATCGGGTCTCCCAAAGGCCTTCAGGTCCTTGACGATCCGTTCGATCCGCCGCCCGGCGTCCTGGGCATAGCCAAGTTCCGCGACGACCTCGACCAGGTGGCGGCGCTCCGCCTCCCGGTCTAGCGGGCCGCTTCCGTGGAGGCGCCCCCGCACCTCGTCGACCTCATTCATTGCAAACTCGATGTCCGAAAGCGCAGCCGCGAGAGGGTTGTTGATCTCGTGGGCGACTCCGGTCACGAGTGTTCCCAGGGCGGCGAGCCGGGACGTCATGGCCATCTGCCGCTGGAGGGCGCGCGTCTCGGTGATGTCCACCGCGCTCCCGATGATCCCCACGACCCTGCCGCTGGCGTCCCGGTACGGAACCTTGGTGGAATGGAAGATCCGGGTCCCGAGAGGGGTCGGGATGGTTTCCTGCACGACCTCGGAAACCCCGGAGTTCATGATCCGGCGGTCGTTCTCCATGACGGCGTCGCCGACGGCAGGGTCGTCATAGATCTCCCGGTCCGTCTTGCCGATGGACGACGTCGCGCTCTTGCCGACGACCTCGAACAGGGCCCGGTTGCCGACCAGCCAGCGGCTCTCCACGTCCTTGAGAAACACCGGGCCAGGGATGGCGTCCACGAAGGCGCGAAGCCTGGCCTCGCTTTCCCGGAGCGCGCGCTCGGCCTCCATCCGCTCGAGTTCGTTGCTGGCACGGACGGTGACCTGCCTCAGTACGGCGGCAGCCACCTCGGGATTCGCCAGCGGTGACCGTCCGATGACCGCGATGAGCCCGATGGGCTCACCCGTGTGACTCCACAGGGTCACGCCCACGTAGCTCTCGGCCCGGAGGTCCTGGAGAACCGTGTCTTCAGGGAAGAACTGGCAGACGCTGGCCGGGAAGCAGCAGACATCCTTTCCGACGACGTCGCCGCAGGGGGTGTCCTTCAGTGCGTAGGACACGTTGTCCTGGAATGAGCCGTCGCACCATACCGCCAGGGTCTCGGCGGTCAGGCCGTCGCCCGAAAGCCGGTCGATGCAGACGAAATCCATGTGGAGGATCCGGGCCAGGAAGGTCGCCAGGTCGTCGAAGAATCGAACTCCCTGCCCCGCATGGATGGACTGCGCCAGGAAGGCGAAGACCTCCTCGGTCCGGCTGCGCTCGGTGACGTCCGACAGCGCGATGCGCACCGCCGGATCGGAGTCACCCGCCGCCCTCGGCTGGCAGGCCAGGTGACCTCGGAAGACCGAACCGTCGCCCCGCCGGAGTCCGAGGTCGCAGCAGCTTCCCTCTTCCCGGTGGAACAGGGACGTCAGGAACAGGTGCCAGCGGTCGGCGTCTGGTGGATCGACGAATCCTGCGAAGGGCCGACCGAGGAGCCCCTTCCGCTCCATGCCCAGCAGCGCCGCACTGGTCAGGTTCGCATGTGTCACCTGCCCCGCCTCGTCGACGGTGAGGTACCCGACCGGAGCGAAGTCGTAGAGATCCACGTAGCGGTCGCGGGACATCCCCAGTTCGAGGTGCGCCCTGCGCAGTTCCTCGTTCTGCATCTCCAGCTCGATCTGGTGGACCTGCAGTTCGTGCAGGACGGCAGCGGTGGTCTCCCGCGGCTTCGCCGCCGGAGGGTCGCGAGCGAGTCGCCCCTCCGCTTCCGCCGACAACTCTCGGGCGTCATCGGTCATGGGTGTCTTCGCCATGTGGCCCTCCCCGTCCGTGTGGAGGCCAAGTATGAAGATT
>CAIVAR010000107.1 GCA_903904005.1 uncultured Anaeromyxobacter sp. | reverse complement strand
CCCTGTCACTCGTCGACGAAGAGCGAGAGCTGCCCATCGCTCCCCGCGTCCGGCTGACACAAATGTGCTTCAGTCGCCTTCCGCCCCCGCCGTTTCTCCAGCGGATCCCGGGGCCTTGGCCACTCCCGTACCAGGCCTGAAAATCCCCGTGTCCCTGGTTCGATTCCGGGTCCAGGCACTTCTACAACTCGCGCCGACATCTCGGGCCCGTCCGACCGCAAGGTCTGGCGGGTCTTTTGCTTTTTCGGTCTTGGACAGAGGGGAGGGCAGGGGAACAGTGCGTTGACATGTGTGCGCTGCGCCGGGAGCAGGAAGGGGTCCGTTCCCAGCCGGTTCCCATCGAGATCGCTGGGAATGGGAACAAGCGCTCAGGCACCCGAGGTCTGGCCAGCAGGCGGAGGCGGTGCGCTTCCAGGTCCCCGAGGCACTGGAGGAGCAGCCAGCGTGGCGTAGAAGCGCTTCGTCGTCTGCGAGGACTGATGGCCCAGGTAGTCGGAGATCGACTCCAGCGACGCCCCCTCGTTGTTCTTCCGCGTCGCGAAGGTGTGCCGGTAGCTCCCGGGCCCGAACCGTGGCACCCCGGCCTTCCCGCAGGCGTCCTGGATGGCTCGGTAGAGCCTGGATTCGCTGAAGCCGCCGAGCTTCCTGACAGCCTTGGCGTGGCCGAGGAGGTGGGGATCGATCCGGGCGAGGTGAGGCCGTCCGGACTTGTGCTGGAATACCAACACCGCCCCGCCGCCGTCCTCCTCGCATATTTCCCCGCTGCGAGCGAACCGGAGCAACTCGGAGATGTGCCAGCCCACACCGTGGAGCAGGGTGACGTGGGGGATCCACCGGGGGCGGAGGGCCAGGAGGACCGACTTGTGGTCTGCCTCGGGGATGACCCGGGACTTCGTCCACTGCTTCGGCCGGGACTGGGGGATGGAGTACGAGGCCACCGGGTTCTCGGCGGCCGTGATGGCATGGCGCTTCTTCTGGAGCCAGGAGTAGAACGCCTTGAGGGTGGCAATCCGGGCCCGACGACCACCCAGTTTGACGGTGTCGAGGGCGGGGACGACGTGGTCGCCCAGCCGCACCTGACGGAGATCGGTCTTCTTCAAGCGCCCGGCCCACCACTCCAGCCATTTGCGCTGTCTGCTCACCCAGGGCCCGGAGTTCCGCTTCTCGGTTTCGGTGAACAGGATGTAGGCGTCGATGAGACCGGAGGTGAGACACAGGGGATCGCGGTGGTCGCCAGCCGGGTGGTAGGCCGACGGGTCGGCCTCGAAGCGCTTGAGTTGCTCCATCGCCCCGCGCTCGGTCATGGCCCCTGTGCTCAGGTCGTAGGGGATGCCGCCGACGGTCCTGCGGATGTAGTAGGTGCGACGCCCGTTGGCGTCGAGCCGGTACCTGCCCCCGTCCCACTTCACCCAGGGCATGGCTAGATGGCCCTCCACGGCTCAGTCGGACGACTTGGGATGAAAGGGGAGGAGGCGAAGATGGTGACCGCGAATAGCGCTCTCATACTGGGTTGATCTCAGAGCCGAAGCAGCCACCAGGGAGGAGAGCCCTACCCGTTACAAGCTGTCTGCCTTGCAAGGAACCGCTGGAGCGTTGACCGGGACAACCCCTTCGCCCTTGCAGCCGCTGCCACGGGCGTCCCAGCCGCGACAAGGTCCCTGGCGGAGTGCAGGAGCACCTGGGACGCCGGAGGGCGGCCGATGGTCTTCCCTTCGCGCCTAGCCCTCTCGATCCCCGCCTTGGTCCTCTCGATCAAGCGTTCGCGCTCCTGTTGCGCGACCCAGCCGAAGATGGCCACGAGAAGGGGGCGAACAGGCCCTGACGTGTCCAACCACCCCTCCCGGACGCTGAGGACCGGGACGCCCAGTCTGTCGCACTCAAGCACCATGTTGATCGCGCCTGTCATCGAGCGGTGGAGGCGATCCAGGGCCCAGACGACCACGGCCTGGACACGGCCAGCCCTCACGTCGGCCATGAGGCCGTCCAGGACGGGGCGAGCCTTCGCGGCACTCTCGACCTCCTCGTAGATGATGGGCGCGTACCCGCGAGCCCTGCACAACTGGAGGACCTCGGCCTTCTGGTTCTCCACGGTCTGGCGGTCGGTCGAGACCCGGATGTAGGCGGCGGCAGTGGGCATGGTCGGACTCCAGCTACTGGTCGGTACCCGTGCTCTTCGACTCCGCCCGCGCCCCGCCTGTCACGAGCGCCAGGACCTCATCCGTCGCCAAGCCAGTCGAGGCGAGCATTTTGAACAAGAGGAGCCCACGCTCGTTCCAGGGGTACGAGGTCAGGAGGATGTCGTTGGACTTCGCCACGACGTGGTCGAACGCCATCTCGCACCCTGGGTTGTTCGGCTCCAGTTCCATCGCGGTAGTTGCTTGGATGAGAGCCTTCTCCATCTCCCCCCGAGCGGAGCGGAGGGCGGCCACGGCGACATGAACGTGGGCGCTGGCCAGATCAGCGTCGTCGAGCATGGCCTTGAGCCCCTCGACGAGCGCCAGGGCCTCGTCCAACTGCCCGGACTCGGCCATCGCAGCGGCCTGACCAAGTCCTTCAGAAATCTCTGTCGCGCTGGGCTCACTCGTCACGGTCGTCTCCATCGGTGTCGCTCGGGGGAGGTGGTGGGCTACGCCCTCGCGGAGGCCATGTTGGCCTTGGGCTCTTCCTTCGCGGCCCGAGCAGCCATGGCCGAGCACTTGGCGTCGGTCGCGACGATGAAGTCCTTCATCTCCGTCGCGGCAGCTTCGATCAGGTCCCATG
>CAIVAR010000106.1 GCA_903904005.1 uncultured Anaeromyxobacter sp. | reverse complement strand
TGAAGGTCCCCGCCACCGAAACCGTCGCGTTCAGTTGCGTTGCCGAAAGCGCCGTTCCGTAGGTGATGCCCGCGGGCGTGGCCCAGGTGATGGCCGGCGTGGCCTTGCCCACGCTGATGAGGACCGAGCCGGACGCGGTGTTGTAGTTCGCCGCGTCCGTCGGCGTGAACGAGACCGACAGGGTCTGGCCGGAACCGGCGTCTAGGACGGCTCCGGACGCTGGTGAGTACGTCCATGTTCCCGGGACACTCGCGGTAGCGTTCAGTTGCGCGCTCGAAAGCGCCGTCCCGTAGGTGATTCCAGCGGGCGTGGCCCAGGTGATGGCCGGCGTGGCCTTGCCCACGCTGATGAGGACCGACCCGGACGCGGTGTTGTAGTTCGCCGCGTCCGTCGGCATGAACGAGACCGACAGGGTCTGGCCCGTCCCTGCGTTGAGGACGCTCCCGGCGGCTGGCGTGTACGTGAACGTCCCCGCCACGGAGGCCGTCGCGTTCAGTTGCGTTGCGGAAAGCGCGGTGCCGTAGGTGATCCCGGCGGGCGTGGCCCAGGTGATGGTCGGCGTGGCCTTGCCCACCGTGATCGTCTTCTGGACCTGCACCGCGGCGTTGTAGTTGGAATCACCCGGCTGATTCGCGTTGACCACGATCGACCCGACACCGGTGATGGTGAGGGTCGAACCGGAAACGGTCCCCGGCCCACTCGCGACCGCGAAGGTGACGGGGTTCCCGGAGGCGCCGCCCGACGCCGTGAGCGCAAACGAAGCGTCCCCGTAGGTCTTCGTGGCCGGCGGCGTGAAGGTGATGGCCTGGCCGGCCTTGGCGATCACCAGGGTTCCGGATCCGGAGCCCTGGTAGCTGGTGTCGGAGATGGTCGCGACGACCGGGTAGCTTCCCGCCGCGCTCGGCGCGCTGACGGATCCGTTGTAGCTGAGGTTGACGCCGAGACCGGCCGGCGAAGTCGTGGCGGTGACGGTCTTGGTGGTGCCATCGTAGGTGGTGCTCAGGGTCGCTGGGTCGACCGTGACGGTCGCGGTTGCCTTCCCGACGGCGATGGTCGCCTGAACGGCCGGCGCGGCATCGTGGTTGGAGTCGCCTGCCTGATCCGCGGCGACGACGATCGACCCGACTCCGGTGATGGTGAGCGTGTCGCCGCTCACGGTCCCCGGCCCACTCACGACCGAGAAGGTGACCGGGTTCCCGGAGGCGCCGCCCGACCCCGTGACCGCGAACGGTGCATCCCCGTAGGTCTTCGTGGCCGGTGGAGTGAACGCGACGGCCTGGCTCGCCTTCCCCACGTTGACGAAAACGGTCGCCCAGTTGCTGCCGTAGCTCGCCGAGTCGGTCGGATCGAACGACACCGACAGCATCTGGCCCGCTCCTGCGTCGAGAACCGTCCCGAGCGCTGGGGTATAGGTGAAGGTCCCGAGGACACTCGCCGTCGCGTTCAGTTGCGTCGCCGAGAGTGCCGTCCCGTAGACGATGTCCGCAGGATTCGACCAGTCGATGGTCGGCGTGGGCTTCGCTTCGAACGATGCGACGATCGTGTGGCCGGCCGTGACGTTCGGGAAGGTGTAGGTCGTCGCGCCGGCGACGGAAGTGCCGTCCACGACGAGGCTGGCCACCACATATCCGTTCGTGGGCGTGATGGTGAAGGACTGGGACGCCCCGCTGCTCACGCTGGTCGACCCGGAGGGCGATATGGAGCCGTTCGCTCCCGCCGAGGCCTCGATCGTGAAGCCGGCGACGCAGGCTCCCGCGGTGCAGGTGGGTTTGGTCGGATCCTTGGCGGCGCACTGGGCGCCCGACGCGCAGCCCACGCACGTGTTCGTGGCCTGGCTGCAGATGGGCGCCAGCCCGGTGCACTGTGAGTCGAGCGAGCACCCGAGACAGGCCCCCGATCCGGACGGGTCGCAATAGGGCCTGGTCGCATCCTTCGTCGAGCACGCGGTGTCGCTCGAGCACGGCGCGCAGGTGTGACTTGCCAGGTCGCAGATCGGGGTCGTCCCGGGGCACTGACTGTCCAGGGAGCACTGGTTCGTGAGGGAGAAGTCGGCCGTCGTCGGTGCGAGAGGCGTGGAGGCGACCACCGTGTAGCTTCCGGAGACGGAGTTCGCGGTCGCATTCACGCTGGCGATACCCGAGGCGTTGGTCGTGGCGGTGGCCGCCGAGAGCGCGGCGCTGGCGCCGGAACCGGGTGCGGAGAAGGCCACTGCCACGCCCGGCATCGCGACGCCGTCCGCATCGAGGACCAGGACCGCGAGGGACTGGGAGAATGCGGCGGCCACGGTCGCGCTCTGCGGGCTTCCGGAGTCCGCCTGGATCGACTGTCCGCCGTCGTTCGTGAGCGTGAAGACCGCCGGCGTCGCCACCCCGACCACGGTCGCATTCACGGTGTAGGTTCCACCCGTCCCGTTGGCCGTGGCGGTGACGCTGGCGAGGCCGGAGGCATCGGTCGTCGCCGTCGAGGGCGAGACGGTGGCGGTCGCGCCCCCGACCGACTGGGCGGTGAAGGTCACGACCACGTTCTTGAGGCCGTTTCCGGCTGCGTCGGCCACCGCGGCCACGAGTGGCGAGGTGAAGTCGCCGCCCAGTGCCACCGTCTGTGGTGTTCCGCTGACGACGAAGACGTTGGCCGGACCCGTGCTCGAGTTCTGGAGGTAGAAGGTGGCCGGAGTTGCCACCCCGGAAACCGCCGCGGTGACCGTGTAAGGGCCGACCGTGGAGTTGGCGGTTGCGGTGATGCTCGACATTCCTCCGGCGTCGGTCGTCGCCGAGACGGACGAGCGGCTGGAGGAGCCGTTCGAGAGAACCGCCGAGGACCCGCTCACCGGAGCGACCGTGTAGGTCACAGTCGCTCCCGGGATGACGTTGCCGGCGGAATCCTTCACGATCGCAACGAGCGCCGCCGCGAAGGGCGTGGAGATCGGGGCCACCTGTCGCTCGGCGGAGGTTCCGCCGTTCACGTAGGTGACGCTCGCCGCCGCCCCCACGTTGGTCAGCGTGAACGTGACCGGGGTCGCGACGCCGGCGACGCTGGCCGTGACCGGGTAGGAGCCCGCCGTGGAGTTCGCGGTCGCGGTCACGCTGGCGATGCCCTGGGAGTTGGTCGTCGGGGAAGAGGAAGACAGCGTGGCCCTTGCGCCCGACCCGGGCGCCGAGAAGGCCACGGACTTCCCGCTGAGGGGGGTGCCGTTCGCGTCGGTGACGAGAACCTGAAGCTGCCTGGCGAACGCAACCGACGTCCGGGTGAGTTGTTTGTCGCCGGCATAGACGTAGATCGCCGACGCCGCGGCCGGCGCGGGGGCGGCCGCGAAGGTGGCCGTGACGGTCTTCGCCGCGGAGAGGGTGACGAGACAGGTGGTCGGGACGGGACTGGCCGTGCAGGCGACGGGCAGCGACGCGCCACTCCATCCGGTGAAGGAGGCACTTCCGATCGGGGAGGCGGAGAGGAGGACCTGCGCGCCGGAGGGATAGCTCGTCGCGCAGGTGGCGCCGCAGGAGATCCCCGACGGGGCCGACGACACGGTTCCGTACGAGCTGCCGATCTTGGTCACGGTGAGCAGGACCGGCGTGCCGGCGGCGAACGAGGCGCTGGCGGAGTTGTTCGAGAGATCGGGATCGACGATGCCGCTGACGGCGGCGCTGGCGCTGTTCGCGATGGTCCCGGTCGCGCTCGGCGAGAGGGTGCCGTACACCTTGACCGTGATGGTCCCGCCTCCCGTGGAGAGGCGCGGGCTGAGCGAGATGGTGTTGCCCGACCCCGTGAGGTTCGTCGCCGAGTTGCTCCCGTCCCGGCACTTCGACGTGGTTCCGGACGAACCCGCCGCGGTGCAACTCCAGGTAACGCCGGTGATCTGCGACGGGACGACGTCGGAGAAGGAGACCGTGCGCCCGTCCTTGCTCCTGAAGGTGTACGCGCTCGGGTTGGTGACGACGATGGTGTAGAGGGGAGTCGCCGGACAGCTTCTCAGCGAGGGGCACGCATACGCGGTCGATCCGGGCGCGATGGACTGCGCCCCGACGACCTTCGTGACCGAGATGTCGGCCGTCCTGGAGCTGCTGCCGATGACCGACGTCGTCACCTTCGAGCCCAGGAGCGACGGCGCGTTCATGGCGCCGATCAGGTAGTTACCGGCGACGACGCTCCCCGTGGCCGACGACGCCACGTTCACCGTCACCGTGAAGCTGCCCGCGCCGCCCGGGTTCAGGGTCCCGAGAGAGCAGCTGACCGTGCCCGCGGATCCGGAACTCGGTGCGGTGCACCCGCTCCCGAGGGAGACGCTCGCGAAGGTGGTCTGCGGCGGCGTGGTGAAGTCGACGTGGGTGCCGATGGCGGCGGAGGTGCCGCCATTGGAGTAGCGCAGCGTGTAGGTGAGCGTGGAGCCCGCGGCGACGGACTGCGCGGCCGACCCGGAGACGAACGGGCCCGGGATGGCCGCCCCGACGCCGTCCACGTAGATCCTCCCGAAGTGACCGCCCAGGGAGCACCCGGAGGCGACGAGGGTGAGCTGCACCTGGTCTCCCACGGCCAGGGATGCATTTCCCGGGGCGACGTCCACGAGCTGCCAGTCGAGCCACTGCACCGCGTTCCCGGTGGCGACGCTCGTCGTGGTGTGCCAGGGCACACCGGCCTGCCCGGCCACGTTGAAGGCCGAGTAGAGGGTGGTGCCCTTCGTGACGTTGAGCAGCTCGACGTAGTAGTAGGGCTGCTGGTTGTAGGCGTGCGACGGGTTCTCGAGCACGGGCGCGATAGCGAAGCGCACGTGAACCTGGCCATCCACCGGGTCCACGTCCGAGAGCCCCGTCGTCATCAGCTGGCGCAGGAGGTTCGAGTTCTTGTTCTTCCCGTTGGTGGCCGCGTTCAGGTAGTTCACCCGCGCCGACCTGGTCCCGTAGGCCGGGAAACGGAAGGTCTGCCCGGTCCCCAGGTCGGGGTCCGCCTGGGTCATGGTCGTGCCGCCCACGACGAAGGTCTCGTTCACTCCCGAGCCCGGTCCGGAGAGTTTGAGGCCGGCGAAGGTGGCGGGCGGCGCGCTGCTGGTGCCGCTGATCCCCGCCGAGTTCAGGTAGTTGAGCACCGTCCAGCCGGTCGGGGGCGTCGCCCCGATGGCATCGGCCTCGAAGTCGCCGTTCTGGAACTGGGAGAGCCCCGCTGCCAGATGGGGCCCACCATCCGTCGTCCGGCCGATCGGCCTCGACTGGGTGGGCGGCTCGGGTACACAGGCAGTGAGTGCGACTCCGAGCGCGACGACGAGACAACGGGTGCGCTGGGATCGAAGGGGGTAGTTTTCGAGCATGAGGGAGCCGCTGTACCTATCCGGGCCTCACGAAATATCGAGTGGATCACTCTATACCTATTGGGTTTGAAGGTGTAGCGCCCACGCGCCAAGTTTCGATATTCACAATATGTGACACTCTCAGACTCGCCGCCCCAGCACCACGGCGAGGTCCTGCGAGCCGTCGGGGTTCGGCTTCAGGCCGACGATCTTCGGGGCGTAGCGGCGCAGCAGCTTCACGGCCCGCTTGGCCGAAGTCTCGGGAGGCGACGCGGGCTGCCGTGTCGGCGATGGAAAGTCACTGCCAGAAGGACGGCGACCAAGAACTACTGCACCAAGGACTGACCGCAGCGAGCCGGAGCAGACCTGCGCCGTGCTGGGCGAGCACTTGGTGGCGCGCGAACCAGGGACACGGGGATCTTCAGGCCTGGTACGGGAGTGGCCAAGGCCCCGGGATCCGCTGGAGAAACGGCGGGGGCGGAAGGCGACTGAAGCACATTTGTGTCAGCCGGACGCGGGGAGCGATGGGCAGCTCTCGCTCTTCGTCGACGAGTGACAGGG
>CAIVAR010000105.1 GCA_903904005.1 uncultured Anaeromyxobacter sp. | reverse complement strand
CGCTCCTCCGGCGCAGCCGCCACCTCCCGGAGGAGCGCCGTCAGCGCCCCGGGCTTCACGCCCGTTCGTGGACCGCCAGGCTCCCCCAGACCCTCGGACAATCACACCCCCCGGTGGGGCGAGCCTATCCGATCGGGGGAATCCCTGGCCAGCGGTCGACGAGACGCCCGTCCTCCGGCATCACGCCGAGCGCGTGCCGGCCGACACCAGTCCCTGGCCGCGGCACCTCAGGCACGACAGCTGCGGGTTCCCCGGGGAGTCTCCCGTTCCGCCACAGTCGGGGCAGGCCACCGTCCGGCCGACGGCCGCCGGGAGGAACCCCGTCCCCCGGCAGACACCACAGGTGAATGTTCCGACGGCCCCGGTGTGGTTGCAGTGGGGGCATCCCCGGTGAGGCCCGTGAAGCCGGAGGACCCGCTTGCCGCCACAGACGCAGCAGGCCGACAGCGCGGACATGATCCCGAAGGGATCCTTCCCCGTTCCCCGGCAGAAGGAGCACGGCACGTCGTGCACCTCCTGCCCGGCGGTGCCGGCGGCCGTCCTCGGGCCAGGCTCGAGGACCCTGGGGCTCATCCGTTTTCCGCGTCGAGGCCGAGGTCGAGATCCACGAAGTGGAACGGCGCCCATGGCCCGCTGAGGTCGAAGAGGAACTCGTCCGGAAAGTCCCCGGCGATCTCGACGACACGGGCCTCGAAGGCCTTCTGTCCGTCCCGGTCCACCAGGAACGCGGCGTCCATCACCATCTTCTCGTTCTTCGGGACGTTGACCTTGGCCTCGCGGACGCTGGGCCGGAGCAGCTCGAGCAGGCGCTCCGTCTGCTCCTCCCGCTCGAGGTTCAGCCGCTCCTCGAAGAGCTTTCCGAGCTCCATCTTCTCGTTCTGGCCGCCCCCGGTGCGCCCGAAGACCTGGTCGCGGCGCGCCGCCAGCTCGGGGTCGATCTTCACCGCGTGGTCGAAGATGTTCTCGACGTCCCATTTCACCTTGAGCCCCATCTCGACCGCACCGGTCACCCGGTCGAGCTGGGCGCCGATCGCCTCGCGGTGCAGGCGCAGGAGCTTCCGGATCGCCTCGTCGCTCCGGGCCACGTGGCCGAAGGTCATGGGGATCACGGTGGTGCCCTTCATGACCTCGCGGATCACCTGGTTGTGCGGCTCGAGGTTCCTCCGGAGGGGCAGGAGCCGGCCCCCGGAGGCGAAGTCGCTCACCACCGCGCCCATCGTGTCCACGAGCACCGTGCGCACGCGCCCGGGGCTCCCTTCGTACGCCAGGCCGATGGCGCCGTAGTCGACGACCTCCGTCGTCCGGATCAGCCCGTACAGGTATCGTCCCGCGTTCGCCATGCGACACCCTACGTCAGCCGTACCGGATCGTCCGTCCCCTTCCGGGGTGTGCGGGTCGATCCTCTTCCTCCAGCGGCCCGGCGATGCCGAGCTGGACCCGGCAGGCCGCGATGAGCGCATCGACCTCACGGACCCGCTCGCCGAGGTCGTTCATCCTGTCGCGCGCCGTCCGCCATTCCCGCATCCTGCGGGTCCGGTCCAGCTCGAGGGACGCGAGCTGGAAGGCCTTCACGTGCCGGTCCTTCGAGTGGGCGCCGCTGCCACGAACCGCGGCGAGGGTCCTCGTTCCCGAAACGCTCTTCACGCGGATGGGCATGTCTCGGCCTCCTCGACCACGGCCCGGGCCATGACCGGCACCGGACGGACCTTCGCCTCGGCGCGCAGCCGCTTCCCGTTGCGTGCCACCACGTCGTCCACCGTGCTGCGCGACGAGCCGTCCCCGTCCCGGGTCACCTTCGCCGAGAGCGAGCCGAGCACGTCCCGGCACACGTCGCCGAAGACCGCGTCCCCGGCGCGCGCGTGCGCCTTCTCCTGCACCGTCACCCGGGCGATCATGATGCAGGCCCGCAGGCTCGGCCCGTGCTTGGTGAGCCCCAGCGTCCGCAGCTCCCGCACCACGTCCACGATCAGCTCCGCCTCGGAGGGCGGGATGCCCGACTTGGCCTCGGTGATCCGCAGCTCCGTCTCCCGGTCGAAGTGGCCGACCTGGATGGTGATGAGCCGGTCGTTGAGCGCGTCCTGCGTCCGGTGCACCCCGGCGTACTCCTCCGGGTTCGACGTCAGGATGGCCCGGAAGTCCGGGTGGACCTCGATGAACCCCTCGCCGTTGGGCCGGCGCTTGGGGATCGACAGGATCCGCTCCTCCAGCACCGAGAGCAGCGCGTTGTTGGCCTCGGCCCGCGAACGGGTGAACTCGTCGTAGACCAGCGTGTCGCCGTTGCGGCAGGCCACCGTGAGCCGGTTGTCCGCCCACAGCGTGCTCATGTTCTCCTCGGTCTTCACCACCGAGTGGATGAAGTTGTCCACCACCCGGCTCTTCTTGTAGCCGAAGTCACCGCCCACCAGGTCGCTCGACCCGAACTCGTCGTCACCGTGCATGAGCGCCACCGGGCGTCCGCGCAGCGCCGCCACGTGGAGCGCCAGCGTGGTCTTCCCCGTGCCGGCCGGGCCCGAGAAGTGGACCGGGTACCCAGCCCGCAGGTATCCCAGCGCACGCTGCGCCACTGCCTTGACCTGCTGCGTCTCCACGAACTGGGTG
>CAIVAR010000104.1 GCA_903904005.1 uncultured Anaeromyxobacter sp. | reverse complement strand
GAGGTGGTGGCGAGGCCGAAGATCTCGGAGGTGCTCGACTGGTAGAAGCGGCTGTGCGGCGAGACCTCGCGCACCGCGTCCATCAGGTGGATGACCGGCCAGGAGGTGATCCGGATGGCCGTGGCCGGGTCGTCCCAGGACTGGGGGACGAAGGAGTGGCCGGCCAGGTTGTAGATCTCGTCGGGGGCCACCTCGGCCACGCCGCGCAGGGTCTGGTAGCGGTCGAGCAGGTCGATCTCGACGAGCTTCACGCCCAGTTCGCGGAGCGGGGCGCCGCGGGGCCCCAGGAGGGTACCGGGGCGGCCGCAACCCACCACCTCGTAACCCTTCCCGACGAGGAGCTTCGAGAGGTACCAGCCGTCCTGGCCGGCGATACCGGTGACGAGCGCGCGCGGCATGGAAGGTCCAGTATCGCGGATTCCATTTCGCGGTCCACTTTCCCGGGCTAATGTCTTCCCGATGCCCACCATCCACTGGCCCTCCGAGCGGGTCGTCGTCACAGGCGGTGCGGGTTTCCTGGGCGGCTACGTCCTGGACGAGCTGCGCCGCCGCGGGGCGACGGAGATCGTCGTGCCGCGCTCCCGCGACTACGACCTCGTCGACATGGAGGCGGTGAAGCGGCTCTACCGCGACGCCCGCCCCACCGTGGTCCTGCATCTCGCCGCCCGCGTCGGCGGCATCGGTGCGAACCGGGACAACCCGGGAAAATTCTTCTACGACAACCTCATGATGGGCGTTCAGCTCATCGAGGCGGCGCGCCACGCCGGGGTGAAGAAGCTGGTCGCGCTGGGGACCATCTGCGCCTACCCCAAGTTCTGCCCGGTGCCCTTCCGCGAGGAGGACATCTGGAACGGGTACCCGGAGGAGACCAATGCGCCTTACGGGCTCGCGAAGAAGATGCTGCTCGTGCAGTCGCAGGCCTACCGGGAGCAGTACGGCTTCGACTCCTGCGTGCTCTTCCCGGTGAACCTCTACGGGCCGCGGGACAACTTCGACCTGCACACGAGCCACGTCATCCCGGCGCTGGTGCGGAAGTGCGTCGAGGCGCGCGAGCGGGGCGACCGGAGCATCGTGGTGTGGGGCGACGGATCGGCGTCGCGGGAATTCCTGCACGCGCGCGACGCGGCCGAGGGCATCGTCGCGGCGAGCGAGCGCTACGAGAAGAGCGACCCGGTGAACCTGGGGGCGGGGTTCGAGATCTTGATCCGCGATCTCGTGCCGCTGGTGGCCCGGCTGTGCCGGTTCCAGGGCGAGATCGTCTGGGACACGACCAAGCCCAACGGACAGCCGCGGCGGATGCTCGACACGTCGCGGGCCGCGGCCGAGTTCGGCTGGAAGGCGCGCATCGGATTCGAGGAAGGTCTCGCGGAAACCGTGAAGTGGTACGAGGAGAACCCATCGTGAAGAAGGCACTCATCACCGGCATCACCGGGCAGGACGGCAGCTACCTGGCCGAGCTTCTCCTCGAGAAGGGGTACGAGGTGCACGGCATCGTCCGGCGCGCGTCGACCTTCAACACCGGGCGCGTCGATCACATCTACCGGGACCCGCACCTGCCGGGGACAAAGCTGTTCCTCCACTACGGGGACCTGAACGACGCGTCGTCGATGAACACCATCCTGCGCCATGTCCGGCCGGACGAGATCTACAACCTGGGCGCGCAGAGCCACGTGCGGGTTTCGTTCGACGTGCCGGAGTACACGGGCGAGGTGACGGGCTTGGGGACGGTGCGGCTGCTCGAGGCCGTGCGGGACACCGGGCTAGAGGGGACGCGCATCTACCAGGCGTCGTCGTCGGAGATGTTCGGCGCGTCGCCGCCGCCGCAGAGCGAGGCGACCGCGTTCTATCCGAGGAGTCCGTACGGGTGTGCCAAGGTGTACTCGTTCTGGATCTCGGTGAACTACCGGGAGTCGTACGGGATGCACGTGTCGAACGGGATACTTTTCAATCACGAGTGCGTGGTGGCCGAGACGCCGGTCATCATCCGGCGCAACGGCCTCATCGACATCGTCCCGATCGAGGAGATCGTTCCCCATCGGACGGACCCGCGCCACGGGACCAGGTACACCTCGGAGCCCTCGGCACCCCTGGAGGTGTGGGACCGGGATCGCTTCACGCCGGTCACCTGCATGACCGCCACCTACAACCGCGGCCAGAAGGAGGTCGTCCGGGTGGCGGCGCGCGGCGCGCTCTTCGCGGCGACGACCGACCACGTGGTCTTCCTCGACGGCGACAAGGAGGTTCCGACAGGCGAGGTTCGTCCGGGTGACTTCCTGGCGCTCGCCGACTCCCCCCAGCCGACGAACGCAACGCAGGTCACCGAGGCCGAGGCCTGGCTGCTCGGGGCGCTGACCGGGGATGGGTACATCAACAAGGAGGGCGACGTCCGGCTGACCGGAAACGACGTCGCGCTGCTCGACGAGGCGTCGCAGGCCTGGCGGGCCGTCGCGGGCGGCGGCGCCACCCGATGGACGGGAAGGTCGGGATTCGGCGACCGGCCGGTCGAGGCTGTGAACCTCACGGGTGGCTCGGCCTGGGGCCGGTGGATCCGGAACCAGATCTACACGGAAAGTGGCGACAAGCGGGTGCCGGGACGGATCCTGAACGCCGGGCTGGAGGCCCAGCTCGCCTACCTGCGCGGCTACAACGAGACCGACGGGCTCAAGGCCGGCAACCCGAAGTACGAGTTCAAGTCGTTCAAGACCGCGTCGCCCTGCCTCGCCGCTGGGCTCTGGTGGCTGGCGCAGCGCGCGCTGGGGCAGCGGGCCATCCTGTCGGTCGAGGACCGGGATGGCCGTTCGTACTACCAGATCAACCTCTCCGTTCCGGACGACGAGCGGCAGGGAGCCAAGGGGGCGCATCTGCGCCGGCCAGTGGCGGAGGTCCTGAAGACGACACCGGTGGCGCACCAGGGCTGGCTCTTCGACCTGGCGACCGAGAGCGGGACCTTCCACGCCGGGATCGGCGACGGGTGGATCCACAACTCGCCTCGTCGCGGAGAGACCTTCGTGACACGGAAAGTGACGCGCGCGGCGTCGCGCATCAAGCTCGGCGTGCAGAAGAAGCTGTACCTGGGCAACCTCGACGCGAAGCGCGACTGGGGCTACGCGAAGGACTACGTCGAGGCCATGTGGCTCATGGTGCAGCAGCCGAAGGGGGACGACTACGTCGTCGCCACCGGCGAGGCGCACTCGGTCCGCGAGCTGTGCGACGCGGCCTTCGGCCACGTGGGGCTCGATTACCGGGAGTTCGTGGAGATTGACCCGCGGTACTACCGCCCGGCCGAGGTGGATTACCTGCTGGGGGATCCGTCGAAGGCGACCAAGGCGCTGGGGTGGAAGCCGAGGACGAGCTTCGCCGAGCTGGTGCGGATCATGATGGAGAGCGACCTCGAGCTCGCGAAGCGGGAGCAGCGCGCCGGCGGGGCGCTGGACGGGGCGAACGGGTCGGGGGGGTAGGCGCGGCCGCGAGCCTCAACTGAACGGGTCGCTTCGGTATCCGGGGCGCACCGTGAGTCCGAAGGCGCTCGAGCGTCGTCGTGGTACCTGCGAGCTTGTCGGCCACCATGTCCGCCGAGGCGTTCCAGACGCTGCGCTCGGCAGCACGGTGACCGTTCTCCCATCGGGAAACCGTCTCGGCCGACACGCCGAGCAGTTCACCCAGTTCGGTGGCGCGCAGGCCCAGCGCCTTTCGGACGAACTTGAGGGTCTTGCCGTCGCGGAACCCCCGGGCGAGCGCCTCGGCGCCGGCGAGCAACTCTGCCCGCCCGAGATCAGGACCGCACAGGAAGGACTCCCCGCAGTTCCCGCACCTGGCGTTCGATACTCCCGAGACGCGCACGTGGAAGGCGCCAGAGACCGTGGGAACGTTCACGTCCACGGTTTCCCGGGTTTCCCGGAGTTCGTTGCTGAAACACACGGCACATCGCTTCATGGCATCGACTCCTGCCTCAGAACACGGTCACGACGATCACACCGGCGTCGAGGACGATGACGAGAACGAGTTCGTCGCCGTCCCGGTCACTTCCGCGCACCTTCCAGCGTCCGCCTTCCTGGAAGCTGCAACTCCGGGCGCCGACGAGGGCGATCCGGACGTCTTCGTAGAGCACGCCGCGGGCGGCCATTCGCTCCCGGGCGTGACGCCCGATCCGGATCAGGTTTGCCGCCGCGTAACCCCGAACGTCGGCGAGCGCGGCCTTCGCGTCCACCCTGGGAACGTACCGCCAACTTGCCGAAACGGCAAGGGCGCTGGATGGGGCGAACGGGGGCTTCAGCCCGGGCAAGGGATGAGGATCGCGTCCGCCTGAAGGTCCCGAATGCCAGGACCCGGGCGGCCATGGAGGAACTCAAGCGTGGCAAGGCCAAGCGATTTGCCACCGTCGACGCCGTTCTGGCCGACCTGAGCGAACTTTTCGGGTAGCGAACCGGACGTCTACCCTCGTGTCAGCTTCGCCGCGACGAGCCGATTGAGCGACACCTTCTCCTCCGCAGCCTCCAGGACGAGCTGTCGGTGCACCCTGGGTGGAATACGGACCTTGAACTGTCCGCTGTAGCGCCGGGTTGCGAGCGGCTCGGGTGGGAGCTCACGGGACTTGACCATGTCCCGGACGGCCTCCTTCGCGGCGTCGACGATCCCCCGGATGTCACCACCGGCGAGATCGGGCCCACTTTCCACCGGAATCACCGGGCCCCCGGGCCCAGGGTGATGTGACGGGTCAGATCCAGTCGCAGCCGAGAACGGCTGGGAGGAAGTTGCGGAACCGGGCCAGTCGTCGAGCGTCG
>CAIVAR010000103.1 GCA_903904005.1 uncultured Anaeromyxobacter sp. | reverse complement strand
GGCCCGCCGGGGCGGAACAGGTGGCTCGCACCGGCGCCGGTCGCCGCGCCAACGAGGAAGATCGCCAGCACGATGAGGCCGGTCCAGAGGCGGAGGGTTCGGGTCTTGCCGTCAGCGGGCATCGGGAACTCCGGAGAGAGCAAGCAGGTCGGCGTCGGACGGAATGGCGCCGGCCTGGGCCCAGGCAGCCACCTGGAGTACCTGGTCCACCGACCCCGAGGCAGCTGCCTGGGACGGACCGACCGACGACCAGACCGGCAGCCACGTCACCACCGCCAGGATCGCGCCCACGGCCACCGCGCCGCGCCCCCAGGCCATGAACTCGTGGAGGAAGGGGTGCGGCGCCGGAGCCAGCGCCGCTGCAGCCAGGGCGCTCACCCGTTGCCGGTAGCGCACCGGATCGCCGTGGCGGTCGAGCGAGGAGAGGTCGAGGCGCTGGTCATCCATGTTGGGCGTCCTCCGTGGAAGGATTGGCGAGGTGGTCGCGCATGGCGCGGCGTGCGACGAAGAGGTGCTGGCGCGACATCACGTCGGAGATCTCGAGCGCGACGGCGATCTCGGGGTGGGTCCAGCCCTCCAGGTCGTGGAGAAGGACGACTTCACGCTGCGCAGGTGTGAGCCGCTCCAGGGCCGAGAGGAGCCGCTGCCGGAGCAACACCCTCTCGGCGTCGGCCTCCACCACGGCGCCGTGCTCCGCCTCGTCGGCGTGCCGGGCGCGGACCCGGCGGTGGGTGATCTGCTTGAGCGCCCGGTGGCGGACGCTCTGGAAGAGCCACGCCGCGAAGCGGGCCGGGTCGCGGCACTGGTCGAGGCTGCGCAGTGCGGTGAGCAGGGCCTCCTGCGAGGCGTCCTCGGCGTCGGCCGGGTGGCGCAGCACCGAGAGGGCCACGGCATAGCTGGCCCGCAGGTAGCGGTGGGCGAGCGTCTCCATGGCCGACGCGTCGCCGCGCCGTGCCCGCACCACGAGGTCGCCGTCGGAGGGCTCGGCGGTCACTGGGTCTGAGGAGAGCCCGGACCTGCGCCAGGTGTTAGCCCAGGCCCCAAATGGGATGGGCGGTGAGCCAGCGCAGGCGGTCGCGGCGGGTGGCGGCATCGGCGGCAGGTAGGTCCGTGAAGGCCTTCGAGCGTTAGCCGACCGCCGCACTGCACTTCGCCCGCTGCTCGCCACCCTATCCTCGTCGACCTGTCGGGCGACGCAGTGGGCAGCACGATCGATCTCCAGTCCTTCAACGGGCCGGGCTCCGGCCTCGCCTTCGGGTTCGCTGGCTACGAGAACGCCACGTCGGGAGAGTTCGGCAGCCTCCTCAACTACCGGACCTTCGACGTGCTGCACGTCAACGTGGCCGCGGCCAGGTCCGGCGGCGTCACCGCCCTCCCCGCGACCCTGGTGAGCAGCACCTACCCGGGCGTCGCCGACGTGAGCCTGTCGCGAACGGTCAACATCACCGCCACGGGACCAGGGGCTCCGTTCACCTTCGACGGACTCGGCTTCGACATGGACCGGATCGACCAGTCGGTGACTACAGGCGCCACCGAGTCATGGACCATCACGGCCGGGACGATCTTCAGCCACTCGTTCCACATCCACGGCGTGCAGTTCAAGATCTTGGCGCGCAACGGCAACGCCAGCGCCGTCGGGAGCCACGAGCAGGGATGGAAGGACACGGTCTACCTGCCCATCCGGGAGGCGGCCACCTTCATCGCCCGGTTCGACGAGGAGGATGGCGGTCTCATGGGGCAGTTCACGGTCCAGTGACCTGGGCTTCCCCAGGGCCCCGGATGGGATCGACCCAGCTTCACGAGGAGCGCCGACGGCCTCACCGTCCTCGACAACGTCACCGGCCTCACGTGGCAGAAGAGCCCGGACACGAACGGCGAAGGCAAGATCGATTCGCTCGACAAGATGACCCTTGCCTCGACAGTTTGGACCCAAGCGAATCGGCCCGGCCCACGAATCCGAAGGGTTCTGGGGCATGTTCACGTCCCGCGCTCGAAAGTGCGGGGGGTAGCGGGGAGGCCCTTTGGGGTACATCCATCGAGGGAAGCTCCGGCCGCACCCGATCGGGCGTCAAATGGAGCGAGGAGGTTCTCCATGGCGCCGACCCGGTACCACCCGCACACCCTCCTGGGCGTGCCGCTGGCCCTCTTCCTCGCCGCCTGCTCGAGCGCCCCCGCGGCGCCGGACGTCTGCACGAAGGACCACTGGGTCGCGCCGACGGGTAGCGACGAGACCGGCGACGGCAGTTCGTCCCGCCCCTTCCGCACCATCGAGCGGGCGCAGCGCGCCGTGCGCGCCGACGCGGCGCGGGGGCAGTGCACCATCCAGGTGAACGTCCGGAGCGGCACCTACGTGCTCGCCGCGCCACTGCAGTTCGGCCCCGAGGACTCGGGGTCGCAAGGGGCCGAGGTCGTCTACCGTGCGGCGCCGGGAAGCGTCGAACCGGTCGTGCTCTCGGGTGGCATCGTCGTCGAGGGGTTCACCTGTGCCGGCGGAACCTGCTCCGCCCCCGTCCCGGGCTGGCCCATCGGCCTCGTCGCGCGCCAGCTCTGGGTGGACGGCGTGCGCGCCATCCGGGCCCGCTCCAACTACGACCCCACGGCGAGCATCCAGCCGGCCAATCCGGTCTACGCCCGGACCGCGACCGGGTACGAGGTTCCCCTTCACGGCGTCGCCCCCGTCCTCGAGCACCCGGAGTGGGCGGAGGTGGTCACGGTCACCCAGTGGAAGATGATGCGCTGCCCGCTCCAGGCCGTTCCCGGGACGACCCTGTTGCCGGACCCGCTCTGCTGGTGGAATGCCAACACCTACCAGCCACCCTGGAACTTCCAGCTGCTCGGCTGGATCGAGAACGCGCGGGAGTACATGGACCAGCCGGGGATGTGGTTCCTCGATCCCGCGACGGCCACGCTCCACGTCCGGCAGTACGGCGGGACCACGCCGGGCCGCGCGATCGTCCCGCGCCTCGAGTCGCTCGTGAACGTCGTCGGCCGGCCGGGCGAGCCCGTCTCCCACGTCGCCTTCCGCGGGCTCCAGTTCTCGCACGCGACCTGGTTCGGCCCGAACCGGGACGGCTACGTCGCCGACCAGAGCGGCAACTTCGTCACGGGCCCCGGGCACCTGGCCACCGCGTGGGGACACCACGAGGTCGTCCACTCGACGCCCGGGAACGTGAACGTGTCGTACGCCCGGAACATCACCTTCGAGGGCAACGTCTTCACGCAGCTCGGGGCCGTGGGGATCTGGCTCGGGACGGGCAGCCAGGACAGCGTGGTCGCGGGCAACGCTTTCTCCGACGTCGCCTCGTCGGCCATCCAGGTGGGCGGGGTGGACCTGGCGGTCGACGTGCGCGCCGACGCCCGCTCCATCACCTCGGGGAACCTGATCCGCGACAACGACATCTCCCAGACCGGCCGGGACTACTACGACACCGCCGGCATCTTCGTGATGTTCGCCGAGGGGACCGCCATCGAGCACAACACCATCCGTCACACGCCGTGGACCGGCATCGCCATCGGCTGGGGCTGGGGCCTGCTCGACGAGGGTGGGTGGCCGGGCTCCCCGGCCGCGAAGCGGAACGAGTGGGGCCTCTTCACCACCCCCACGGTCCAGCGTGGCAACCGCATCGTCGGGAACCGGATCGGCCACTTCCTCGAGCAGTTGTGGGACGGCGGAGCCGTTTACGTGAACGGGTCGCAGGGCACGAGCATGGAGGACGGCCTCCTCCTCCAGTTCAACGTGGCGGAGCACAAGAGGTCGGAAGCCGGCGGGAACGTCTACTACACCGACGGCGGCAGCCGGTTCGTCACCCTGGACCGGAACGTCTCCCTCGACAACCCGGTGGGGATCTTGGACCTCGGCTCATGCCAGACGCCGTCCACCTGGGACGGGCCGCTGGCCGACCTCGTCTTGGCCTTGATCGGGGACACCGAGAAGGCGAGGGAGATCATCGAGCGCCTCGACGAGTTCGATGCGCTCTGCGGCATCACGTCCCTGAAGGTGAGCTACGGCGCCGAGATGGGTGGCTGCGTCCCCCGAGGCCACCTCACCTTCACCGGCAACTACCTCGCACAGCCCAACACCTTCTTCGACATGTGCACCTACGACCTCGACGTCCCGGTGGCCGTCCCGGACGTGTCCATCGCCAATCACGCAATCCAGTCCGCGGCAGACGTTCCGGCCTGGATTCTCGAGCAGGCCGGCAAGCGGTAGGAGGAAGCGACCATGGAACGCAGGACGATCTTCGCATCCCTCGCGGCGCTGGCTCTCCTCGGCACGGCCACCGGTTGTTCGTCCGGCGGCGGCACGAACCCCGTCTCCTCGCCCGACGACGTCCGCCACGCCTACGTGCTCCTGGGCCCGGGCGGCACGGCGGTCGCCCGGGCCATCACCACGGCGGGCACCTGCCCGGCGATCTCTTTCGACGGCGGTCCGCCGGTTCAGATGGCCGTGCACGCCGCCGCCGCGGTCGTGCCGGTCCGGCCAACGGCCTACGATGCGTTCTACACCCAGGCGGCGGCCTTCCCGGTCACCACCTGCGACGCCGCGATCCCGGCGGGCACGGTCCACGCCACGCTGGGCCAGCGGTCCCTGCCCGTGCCGCGGCGTCACGTCGGGAAGATCGTCGTCATCGGCGACACCGGCTGCCGGATGAAGATGAAGAGTACCTCTCACGGTCAGTACCAGGACTGCGACGATCCCGCGGCATGGCCGTTCCAGGCCATCGCCGGCGTGGCCGCCTCCATGCAGCCGGACCTGGTCGTCCACGTGGGCGACTTTCACTACCGGGAGACGTCCTGCCCGGCCGGGACGTCCTGCGCCGGCATCGACTCCTGGGGTTTCGGCTGGTCGAGCTGGGAACCAGACTTCTTCACGGCGGCCGCGCGGCTCCTCCAGGCGGCGCCCTGGGTGGTGGTCCGCGGTGACCACGAGACATGCGACCGGGGCGGCCAGGGATGGTGGCGCTTCCTCGACCCGCGTCCGCTCCACCTGGGCCAGAACTGCAACGCGGCCCCCGACGACTGGCTCGGGAACTACAGCGATCCCTACGTGGTCCCGCTCGACGACGACCTCGTCGCGGTGATCCTCGACACCGGCTCCATCGGCGAGCCGTACGGCTCCGCGGCCGAGCAGTCGGCGCTCTACAACCAGCAGGTGCAGCAGGGACTCGCGCTCGCCGCCCCGTGGACCCACTCACTCTTCCTGAACCACCAGCCCATCCTGGCCTACAACTCGCCCGGCTCGGACGACGGCGAGACTCCGCCGCCGGCGAAGCCGGGCAACGAGCTCCTGCAGGGCGTCCTGAAGTGGATCTACGGCGAGACGCTCTTCCCGGGCACGGTGGACGCGGTGCTCTCGGGGCACGTGCACCTCGCCCAGGTCACCGGCTGGACGGAGGGATTGCCGCCCACGTTCGTCGCCGGGAACAGCGGGACGAACCTCGTCTCCTTCAGCTCGTACCCGGATCCGAAGACCCCGTACACCGGGTCGGGCTTCCTTCCGAGCACGTCCGTGGTCAAGTCGGAGTTCGGGTTCATGATGATGGAGCGCACCGCCTCCGGCTGGACGGTCGTGGCGTACGACCAGACCGGCAAGCCGATCACCACCTGCACGGTCGTGAACCGCGCGGTCACCTGCACCGGCTGAGGCGAGTGCTTCGCGGGTCCATCCGTCGACGACGGTGAGACACTTCAGTTGCTGGCCGGTGGCGCAGGCGGCTAACGGTTTGGCCGTCTCCGGGACCTCCTGGGCACACGACCGTCCGAGGAGACCCCCGATGCCCCCGTCGTACGACCACCGCCCGATGCCCCGCTGCCTGCTCGCGACCCTGACCCTCGTCGCCCTGGCCGGATGCGGCGGCACCAGTTCCACCTCCGATGCATCCCCGTCCGCCTCGCCCCAGCCCTTCCTGGTCGTCGACACCGGCCAGGTGAAGACCTTCGACGCCACGGCCGAGATCGCGGCGCCGCAGGTCGGGCAGCCCTTCTACGGCCAGGACGCCCAGTTCTCCGGGAACCGACCCAGCTTCACGAGGAGCGCCGACGGCCTCACCGTCCTCGACAACGTCACCGGCCTCACGTGGCAGAAGAGCCCGGACACGAACGGCGACGGCAAGATCGACTCCCTCGACAAGATGACCCTCGCCGAGGCCAGGGCGCGCCCCGCGATCCTGAACGCCGCCAGGTACGGCGGCTACACCGACTGGCGCCTGCCCACCATCAAGGAACTCTACTCGCTCATGAACTTCTCGGGCACCGATCCCCGCACCGAGGCCACGGATAGCACCGGTCTGACGCCGTTCATCGACCGCGCCTACTTCGACTTCGGCTACGGCGACATCGCTCGCGGGGATCGGATCATCGACATGCAGTACGCCTCCAGCACCCTCTACGTGAGTACGACGATGCTCGGGAGCCCGACGATGTTCGGCGTGAACTTCGCCGACGGTCGGATCAAGGGCTACTCGCTGGACATGAGCTACCAGGGCCCTGGCGACGCCAGGTTCCCCGTCCGCCTCGTCCGGGGCGCCGCCTACGGCCAGAACGACTTCGCTGACAACGGTGACGGCACCATCTCCGACCGGGCCAGCGGCCTCATGTGGACGAAGGGGGACAGCGCCGCCGGGATGAACTGGCAGGAGGCGCTCGCCTGGGTCCAGGCTCGGAACACCGCGAACCATCTGGGCCACTCCGACTGGCGGCTGCCCAACGCCAAGGAGCTCCAGAACATCGTGGACTACACGCGCTCGCCGGACACCACCGCCAGCGCGGCGATCAGCCCCCTCTTCACCAGCACCGGCATCACCAACGAGGCGGGCAAGGCCGACTACCCATTCTACTGGACCAGCACCACCCACGAGTCCCAGGGCGGCGTGCCGGGCGGCCCCGGCGGCGCCACCGGCGGCTCGGCCGTCTACATCGCCTTCGGGCGCGCCATGGGCTACATGACGGCCCCCTGGGACCCGACCCTCAGCGCCTGGCTCGACGTCCACGGGGCAGGTGCGCAGCGCAGCGACCCGAAGGTGGGCAACCCCGCCGACTTCCCGCACGGCCGCGGCCCCCAGGGCGACGCCATCCGCATCAACAACTACGTTCGCCTCGTCCGCGGTGGCACGTCGTCGTACCCGCTCGTCGATACGAAGCAGTCGACCTGCTACGACGCCTCGGCTCCGATCACCTGCCCGGCGGCCGGTGGAGCCTTCTTCGGACAGGACGCGCAGTTCGCCGGCACACCGCCCAGCTTCACCCGAAGTCCTGACGGCCTCACCGTCCACGACGCGGTCACGGGGCTGACCTGGCAACAGGGCTACACCGCCAACAAGGGCTGGACGGCGGCCATGGCCGTTCCGGCCGCCCTGAACGCCGCCAACCATGGCGGCTTCTCCGACTGGCGGCTGCCCACCATCAAGGAGCTCTACTCCATCTGGGATTCCAGCCAGGGCTGGCCCTACCTGGCCACGTCCTTCTTCGCCCACGATCCGGGGTCGAGCCCGCACGGGATCCTCTGGAGCAGCACCAGGTACTCCGGGCTGCTCGAGAGTACCAACGACCCGGCCAGGGGCGCGGCGATGGCGTTCGGCGTGAACTTCGACACCGGCCACATCAAGGCCTACTCCATCGACGTGGGGCCGACGCACTACGTCCGCTGCGTCCGCGGGGACCGTTACGGTGTGAACGCGTTCCAGGACAACGGCGACGGCACCATCACCGACCAGGCCACGGGGCTCATGTGGGCGCAGGCCGACAGCGGCGTGGGCTTCGACTGGGAGAACGCGCTGGCCTACGCCCAGTTCCAGAACGCGGCCAACCACCTCGGCCACGGCGACTGGCGGCTCCCGAGCACGAAGGAGCTCCAGAGCATCGTGGACTACACACGCTCCCCCGGCGCGACCGACCCAACCCGGATCGGGCCGGCCATCGACCCGATGTTCCGCTCCACGCCCATCACCAACGAGGCGGGCGCCGCCGACTATCCCTGGTACTGGACGGGCACGTCCGCGAAGCCCCAGGCCGGCGACCCGTACTTCGCCGCGTGGTACGTGGCCTTCGGGCGGGCCGTCGGCGGCGATGGCAAGGACCTCCACGGGGCGGGGGCGGTGCGCTTCGACGCCAAGGTCGTCGGGGCTCCCGGGGGCGAGTCGCGGTCCCTCGACTACGTCCGACTCGTCCGGAACGCCAGGTAGCCAGCCATCTCCATGGCGACCTTGCTCGCCGCCCTGGCCCTGGCCGGAGCCCTCGCTGCCTGTGGAGGAGACGACCGTGCACTGGCACGGGCTGCTCCTGCCCGGAAGCGCGGACGGCGGACCTCACCAGGTCGTCGGTGAGCAGCACCTACCCGGGCGTAGCCGACGTGAGCCGATCGCGGGCCGTCAACATCACCGCCGCGGGACCAGGGGCCCCGTTCACGTTCGACGGGCTCGGCTTCGACATGAGAGGGATGGAAGGACACGGTCTACCTGCCCATCCGGGAGGCAGCGACCTTCATCGCCCCGTTCGACGAGACGGGCGCCGCGTCCCGCTGGTTAGAACGCGTGCACGAACAGCCCTGACCGCAGCTTCGGCTCGAACCATGTGCTCTTCGGCGGCATGATCTGGCCGGCGTCGGAGACGTCCATCACCTGGTCGACGCGGGTCGGGAAGAGGTGGAAGGCCACGCTCCAGCCCTCCTCCTTCACCCTCCGTTCCAGCTCCTTCGCGCCCCGGATCCCCCCCACGAAGTCGACGTTCGTGTCGCGGCGCGGATCGGCGATGCCGAAGATCGGGGCCAGCACCTGGTCCTGGAGGATCGAGCAATCGAGCGACGCCACCGGGTCCTTCGCGTCGAAGCTGCCGGGCCGGACCCGGGCCTGCCACCAGCGCCCCTCGAGGAAGACGCCGAAGGAGAGCGGGCCGTCGGGATCGGGGCGGTCGGCCGGCGAGAGATCGAAGACCTTCCCGATGGCGGCGCGGAGCTCGGCCTGCGAACGCCCCTTCACGTCCCGCACCACCCGGTTGTAGGCCAGGATCTGCATCTGGTCGTGCGGGAAGACCACGGCGAGGAAGCGGTCGTGCTCGCCCGGCCTGCCCTCGCGCAGGGCGTGGACGCGCGAGGCCGCCGCCGACCGGTGGTGGCCGTCGGCCACGTAGAGGGCGGGCACGTCGCGGAAGAGGTCGGCGATCCGGAGGCTGGTCTCCTCCGGAACCACCCAGAGCCGGTGCTCGACGCCGTCCTGCGTGGTCAGGTCGTACTCGGGAGCGCCACGCATCACCTCGGCGACCGAGAGGTCGATCTCCTTCGAGGCGCGGTAGGTGAGGAAGACCGGTTCGTCGTGCGCACCCATCTCGTCGACGTGGCGCGTGCGGTCGTCCTCCTTGTCGGCCCGCGTCTTCTCGTGCTTCTTGATGAGGTCGGCGTCGTACTCGGCCACCGAGGCGCAGGCCACGAGCCCCACCTGCCGGTGGGCGCCCATCCGCTGCGCGTACACGTAGATGTGCGGCTCGCCGTCGGCGACGAGCACCTCGCGGCGGCGGAAGTCTGCCAGGTTCCGAGTGCCCTGCTCGTAGACCGCGGCGGCGTGATCGTCGGTCCCCTCGGGAAGATCGATCTCGGGGCGCGAGACGTGGAGGTAGCTGTCCGGGTTGCCCCGGGCAAGTTCCCGCGCCTCGCGCGTGTTCACGACGTCGTAGGGAGGAGCGGCGACGCGGACCGCATTGTCGCGCGACGGGCGCAGCGCCCGGAACGGATGGAGGATGGCCACCGGCCGGCTAACCCCAGAGCTTCTCGTCCTTGCCCTGCACCGACCGCCCGCAGTGGACGCATACCTTCACGCGCCCCCCGACGAGCGCGCTCTTGCCGCCCGCGTAGGTGTGGGAACAGTCGCGGAGCAGTTCCTCCTCCTTCTCGAGGAGGGCGCGGATCGACTCCTCCAGCTTCACGATGTCCGACCGCAGCGCGTCTCTCTTCGCCAGGCGTTCGTCTTGCGTCACGATCGACTCCTTCCGAGATTCCGCCCGGCGCGGGACAGCCGCGCGCGGCGACGTGCATCATAGCCAAGTCGCGCTCTGCGGAGGTAGTGATTGCGGGTCCGGCGCGAACGGATCCGCCGGGACGGATCACCCTCGTTCACCCACCGTACGCTCCACGGTGCTCGCGCGGGCACCCGGGGAGCCCTCCCCCCCTCCCCCTTCGTGTGGGGAGAAAACCGTGAAAGAATTCATTTAGTCCATCGGAGTCACTTGATGGCCTGTCCCGTGCACAGGGTACGACATCCTACACACAGGAAGGCGCAAATCCTGCGATGTAGGTTTTGAACCCCTGGAGGGGACAATGGTGGACCGGCGGTCATTTCGAACCCATGCGAACTTTAGTGCCCTGATTCTGGCGGGTTCCATCGCCATTTTTTCAGGGTGCGCTGACCCACGCCCGGCAGCCTCCGCGAGCGGGAGCGGTTCGACTTCCGGGGGAAGCAAAGCTTGCACCCTCTGCCACGGTGACTCGACCCGGCTTGCCTCCGCAACAAACCCCCAGTTGCCCGCCGCACCCCCCAAAGGGAGTAATGGCGAGACCGCCACAACCGACCGCGCCGTCGGAGCCCACCAGCTCCACCTCCAGGACGGCTCCTTCCGCCCGGCGATCGCCTGCTCCGAGTGCCACGACGTCCCCACGACCGTCGCTCACGCCAACGGCAAGGTCGACCTGACCTTCGGCCCGCTCGCCACGAAGGGTGGCGCAGCCCCCCAGTGGAACGGTTCCTCTTGCTCCGCGTCCTACTGCCACGGTGGCTTCACGGGCGGCGACGCGTCCAACGCCCCCGTCTGGACCCAGGCGCGCGCCTCGGCGTGCGGAACCTGCCACGGGCTGCCCCCCGCGGCGCCCCACCCGGCAGTGGGAGCCGGCTCGAGCTGCGGAACCTGCCACACCGGCTACACGGCGACGACCGTCAACCTCGCCACCCACATCGACGGCACGGTCGACGTCAATCTCACCTGCACCTCCTGCCACGGCGACGCGACGCGCGCCAACACCGCCCTCAACCCCACCCTCTCGGCCGCCCCTCCCAGCGGGTCAAAGGGAGAGACGGCCGTCACGTCCCGCGCCGTGGGCGCGCACCAGGCGCACCTCAACGCCGGCGCCATCGGGCCCGCCATGGCCTGCACCTCCTGCCACGCACCGGTGACGAGCACCACCCACTCGAACGGCACCGCCGACGTCGCCTTCGGCGGGCTGGCCCTCACCGGTGGCGCGACCCCCTCCTGGAGCGGCACCACCTGCTCCAATGTCTACTGTCACGGCAATTTCACTGGCGGCAACAAGAGCTACGAGCCCTCCTGGACCAGCCCGGCCGCAACCACGTGCGGGACCTGCCACGCCCTGCCCCCGGCCGCGCCCCATCCCCAGTCCACCGACTGCTCGACCTGCCACACCGGCTACACGGCGACCACGGTCAACGTGGCGACCCACCTGAACGGCACGGTCGACGTCAACCTCACCTGCACCTCCTGCCACGGCGACCCGACCCGCGCGGCCACGGCGCTGAACCCGCAACTCGCCGTAGCTCCCCCCCAGGATACCCAGGGCAACACCGCCACCACCGCCCGCGGCGTCGGAGCCCACCAGCGGCACCTCGTCGCCGGCGCCCTTTCCTCGGGCACCGCCTGCGCGGAGTGCCACGCGCCGGTCGCGAGCACCACCCACTCGAACGGGGTGGTCGACGTGCGCTTCGGCACCCTGGCGACGATGGGTGGCGCCGCGGCGGCCTGGAACGGGTCGGGTTGTGCCGCGAGCTACTGCCACGGCAACTTCCGCAACGGCAACACCACCTACGTCCCGACCTGGACCGCGCCGGCGGCCAGCGCCTGCGGCACCTGTCACGGCCTGCCCCCCGGCGGAACGCACCCGGCCAGCGCCGCCTGCGAGAGCTGCCACACCGGCTACACCGCCTCCACGGTCAACGTGGCGAACCACGTGAACGGCGTGGTCGACGTGGCCAACATGACCTGCACCTCCTGCCACGGAACGGCCGGACGCGTGAGCGTCGCCGGCGCCGACGTGAACCAGGCGGCGGCTCCGCCGATCGACGCGGGCGGCCTGGCGCCCGGCGTCGCCGTCGGCACCCCCCTGTCGCACGTGAACCCGGCTGCAGCCGGCGCGGTCTACAGGGCCATCGCCTGCATCGAGTGCCACCCCAACAACGCGGGGAACATCAGCCACTCGAACAACGTCGTGAACGTTTCCTTCGCGACCGCCACGGGCGCG
>CAIVAR010000102.1 GCA_903904005.1 uncultured Anaeromyxobacter sp. | reverse complement strand
TCTCGAGGACGCCATCGCCTACCACCAGGGCGCCCGGAAGTTGACCGTCCGGGAGGTCGATCTCGAGCCCCCTGCCCCCATGAACGCGAAGGACGTCGCGGCCGTTCGGTCGCGCCTGCGTGTCTCCCAGGCCGCCTTCGCCAGGATTCTCAACGTGAGCCCCCGGACGGTTCAGGCCTGGGAATCCAGCGCCCGGGAGCCGTCCGACGCTGCATTGAAGCTCCTCGAGGTCGCGAGCAAGCATCCCGAGGCGTTGTTCGGGTAGGCCCCTACCCCCACCCCTCCAGCGCGCTGACCACCCTGCCCTTCTCCAGCCCGACGAGGGTCGTCCCCTCCATCCACACCTTCGCGCCCTCCTCCAGGCGCGAGTAGGTCGCGATGGCCACTGCGCGCGACCGGGCCGGCTGCCGCTCCCAGTCGAGCGCGACGGCCGCCTCCCCGAGCTGGCCCGCGAGCGTCACGTTCCGCTCCGCCCATCGCTCCACGTGCCCGGCCGCCGCGAGGAAATCCCGCTTCCGGTTGTTGCAGCGGTCGTGCGCCACGACGAGGTTGTCGAGGCCGTTGTCGGGGTGGCGGGCCCAGGGAATGAAGTGGTCCACCTCGGTGGCGCCGCGGAGCGCGTCGTCGCAGTAGAAGCAGCGCCCTGCCTGCAGCTCGCGGAGCGGCCCGCGGACCTCGTCGAGCGGGATCCGCGATGCGCCGAAGAGGAACTCCTCGAGGCGGGATTCGGGGAGACCGTTCATCGCGGCGACCATCGACGCCCACTCGCGACGCAGGATCGGCCGGAGGATCCCGTTCAGGCGCAACAGCCCCTCGGCGACGCCGGGGCGCAGAAGGAGGCGGTTGTCGAAGGCATCTCGCTCGCCGTGCTGGTAGGCGGCCACCCGGCCTCGCGTCACCTCCTGGTTCCACCCGTACTCGTAGAGGAACCGGTCCTCGCCGCCCCCGGACACTTGAAGTCGGGGGATGGGCATCTCGACGAGCTTCCACTCGACCTGGTCGAGCAGCGCCTGCCACGCGGGCGGGTTCGCCGTCCGGGCCCGGTGCAGGAGGTCACCCGAGGCGCCGGCGTGGCGCGTCCGGAAGGTCTCGATGGCCCGGACGATCTCGGCCTGGTTGCCGGCCCGCACGCCGCCCTGCCGGAGCACGACCTTCCCGTCGAAGGGGGTCGCGTGGGGCCAGTAGAGCTCGACGACCTTTCGCGCCAGCTCGGCCGTCGTGATCACCGAGGGTGGGACGCCGCCTGCCGACGTCTTCTCAATGCAGAGGTCGAGGATGGCGGTGAAAAGCGCGTACTTGTAGGTGGCGGAGAAGCTGCCCAGCTCGAGGATGGCGAGGACCTTCTCGGCCAGCGCCAGCGCCCCGCCCTCGCCCTTCACGGAAGGTCCTTCCAGTAGGGCGCGCGGGCGGGTACCACCCACCGGACGCCGCCGCGGGGGTCCGGGACGTCGCCGCGGTGGCGGGGGATGACGTGGACGTGTGCGTGGTCGACCGTCTGTCCGGCCGCGGCGCCCGCGTTGACGCCGATGTTGAAACCGTCGGGACGGTGTTCCCGGAAGATGCGATCGCGGACCTTGGCGACGAGCCGCCAGACGTCGGCCTGCTCGTCGGCGGTCAGGGAGAAGAGATCGGCCACGTGCCGTCGGGGGATGACGAGGGTGTGGCCGGGATTGAGCGGGAAGGCGTCGGGGAGGGCCAGCGCCGTGCCGTCCTGCTGGAAGGCGTGGGCGGAGGCGATGCGGGTGCAGAAGGGGCAGGGGGTGGTCATCGGCGCTGGCTCCATCGCAGGGCGATCTCCCTTCCCGGCATCCTCTCCACCCCAGGGACACGGGCGAGCATCGCGCAGACGGCACTGGATCGGTGGACGCGCAGGTCATCGAGCAGTTGCCGGTTCGTCAGCTCGCCGAACGACCGCAGCCGGTCCCAGGCCAGGTTGAACATCCAGGCGGGAATGGGCTCTGCCCCGCCGGTCCGCGACGTCGACCGCTCCGTCTCCACTAGCACCTCGACCGGCGTCAACTCCACGACGCGGTTCGGACGACCGTGGGAGAGGGTGCGGAACACCGGGTCCTTCTTCACCTCTGCCCGAAGAGCCCTGTAGAGGCCCGGCTCGAAAGGTTCCTCTACCTGCTCCCCCACCCGAGGCATCCACACCTGCGCTCTCGGATCCGACCAGAGCTCCTCTGCCCAGGCCCACGCGCGCGCGATCGGTTCGTCGGTGCGCGTTCCACCGAGCCGCACGGCCGCTTCGAGGTTCGTAGCGAGGCCGCCGGTGAGGTTCGCGGAACCGATCACCGCCTGGGCCACATCGCTCCGGCTACCCAGGTAGATCTTGGGGTGAAACGTCTTACCGCCTCCGGGATTCAGGACGCGAACGTCGAGGCCGAGGCTACCCGCCAGGGAGAGCGCGGAGCCGTCCTCCTGGAAGGTGGTCGTGACGAGAAGGCGGGCGGGGGTCTCCCTCCGCCTGAGGCCGTCGAGCTCCTTCTCCAGGAGGTGCAGGCCACGGGAGTGAACGAAGGCCACGCAGAGGAAGGCCTCGTCGGCGCCGTCCAGGGTGCTGCGGACGGCGTGGAGAAGCGACCGATCCGAGGTGGTGACGGTCGAGACGTCCATGGCTACGCTGCAGCCCCCTCGAAGACGTTGCCGTTGGACGTATCCGTGTGCAAGGCGGTCATCGTACCGCCATGTCCACACCCCGTGCTAGGACGTGGGGGTCGGCCACTCGTCTTCCGGAGCGTCCAACGTGTCCATCTGGCGCCGATCCCCCGCCCTCCTCCAGCCCGGCGTTTACGACGAGGTCGTGTCGGAGGCCCTCGAGGCACGGCTCGCGCGTCTCGAGGGAACCCATGCGGTCGACGTCACGGAGGTATCGAAGGACTCCGACGTCGACGAGCAGCTCGTCACGCTCGTCCGCGACGCCGCGCGCCTCGTCATCGAGTCGAGGAGCACCGCCCAGGAGAAGATTGCAGCGGCTCGCTCCATGCTGGCACCCATCGATCTGGCGGGTGCCTTTCGCCCCGGCGAGGTCGTCCTCCGCGAGCGCATCCTGCGGGGGATCGCCCCTGGGATGGTCGGGGCCCAGGCCAAGACCGCGTCTCCGCCTCGCGGATCACTCCTGTCCTCGGGCCTGGTCACGAACGCGCACGGCGAGAGCGTCCTCTCCCACCTCGCAAGCGAGTTCGAGAGCGCCGATCAGGTCGACCTCCTCTGCTCCTTCATCAAGCTGAGCGGACTCGACGCCTTCCGGCGACACATCGAGCGACACATCGCGCGTGGAAGGCGCGTGCGGGTGCTCACGACGACATACATGCGTGCGACCGAGGTGAAGGCGATCGAGCTCCTTCGCCACCTGGGCGCGGAGGTCCGCATCTCTTACGACGACGGGACGACCCGCCTGCACGCCAAGGCATGGATCTTCCACCGCCAGAGCGGGTACTCGACCGCATACGTCGGGTCTTCCAATCTCTCCCACGCTGCCCAGACCGAGGGGCTCGAGTGGAACGTCCGGGTGTCCCAGATCGACCAGCCCGATCTGCTGAGCGAGACCGGGAGCGTCTTCGAGAGTTACTGGGTGGATGCCGACCGCTTCGAGCCCTTCGACGGGACGGACGCGGCATCGCAGCGCCTGGCGAGGGCGCTGACGGAGCCCGATCGGTACGACGGATTTCTCGGGCTCCAGCCTGAACCCAGAGACTGGCAGAAGCCCATTCTGCGGGAACTCGACGATGCGCGGGCCCTGGGACGGGATAGGAACCTCGTCGTGTCTGCCACGGGGACCGGGAAGACCCTCGTCGCCGCCTTCGACTACCAGAAGCTTCGTTCGCGGAGGGAGGTCGACTCCATGCTCTTCGTGGCGCACCGCAGGGAGATCCTGGAACAGTCGCGGCGGGTATTCCGGGAGGTCCTCGACCTCCGGGAGTTCGGGGAACTCCGGGTCGACGGGCTTCGTCCCCGGGACGGGAGGCACGTCTTCGCGTCGATCCAGTCGCTCGGCGATCCCCGCGACTTCTCCCCGGAGTATTTCGAACACGTCATCGTGGACGAGGTTCACCACGCTGCCGCGGACAGCTATGGCGAACTCCTGCGCTGGCTTCGCCCCCGGCAGCTGGTTGGCCTCACCGCCACACCGGAACGGGCGGATGGACGGGTATACGAGGAGCACTTCCCCCGGCCGTACGTCGGAAACCTCCGCGTCTGGGACGCGATCCAGCAACAGGTCCTCGTGCCATTTCGATACTTCGTCCTGGACGTGGACGGGCTCGACCTCTCGGAGGTTCGCTGGGTAGGTGGATACGTGGAGTCGGATCTTTCGAGCCGACTCATCACCGCGAAGGACATCTGGGTTCGCGCCCTGGCCAGGGCCATCAAGGACCACGTTGCAAGACCCGGTGAGATTCGTGCCCTCGCCTTCTGCGTCGACCAGGCGCATGCACAGGTCGTGGCCGAGCAACTCTGCCTCCAGGGTCTCCCGGCCAGGGCACTGACCGCCCGAACGCCGGCCGAGGAGCGCCGTAACGCCAAGCACGATCTCCTGGCCGGGCGCGTCAAGGTGCTCTGCGTGGTCGACCTCTTCAACGAGGGCGTCGACATCCCGGACGTCAACACCCTCTTCTTCTTCCGTTCGACGGAGAGCTCGACGGTGTTCCTGCAGCAGCTCGGGCGGGGTCTCCGGCGCGCGAGGGACAAGGACATCCTCACGGTTCTCGACGTCACGGGGCGCCAGCACCCCAGCTTCCGCTTCGACCGCCACCTTCGGGAACTGCTCGGCCAGACTCCGAGGGAACTGCGTGAGTTCCTCGAGACGGGCGTCGGGCGCCTTCCATCTGGGTGCGTCCTCCAGTTCGACGAGCGCGCCCAGCAGGACATCCTCGAACGGGTGAAGCGATCGATCCCTTCGCAGCTGGACGGGCTCCGGACTCTCCTCAGCGCTCATCGGGATTCGGGCTGGGACCTCCAGACCTTCCTGCGGGAGACCGAGATCGACGTGCTCGACGTTTACCGACGGCATCGGTCCTGGACCTCCCTCCAGTCGGAGGTGGGGATCGGGGAGGTTCCCGTCGACCCGATCGAGCGAGAGGCTCTCGGCAATGTCCAGAGCCTCCTCCACGTGGCCGACCCGCTCCGCCTGTCAGCGTGGAAGCGGCTCCTCGAACTCCAGGCTCCGACCACGGAGGCCGAGTTGCGCTTGGCGGCGATGCTCTTCGTCCTTCTGTACGGGACCTTCGAGGCCGCTCGATTCGACGACGTGCTGGCGAAGTGGCGAAGCCATGCCGCGGTGCGCGAGGAGATCCGGCAACTGATCCCGGTCCTCGAGGAAAGGGCGGATGCCCTGCCGCACCGGGTCCCCCTGGAGCCAGATGTCCCCCTGGTGGTGCACGGACGGTACCTGGACGTGGAACTCGCGGTGGCATTCGCGGCCACCGCGTCCACCACCGGCGTTTACCGGAGGTTCTACACGGGCGTGGAAAAGGTGAGCGGGGGACGCTACGACCTCCTGCTCACGACCCTCGACAAGGGCGACCAGAAGCGCGCGCACCTTCAGTACAAGGATTTCCCGCTGACGGAGTGGGTCTTCCAGTGGCAGTCGAAGTCGAGCACGCGCGTCGACGACGCGGCAGGGCTCCGGCTCGTCCGGCCCGCGGAGCAGGGCGTGAAGCCGCTGCTCTTCGTGCGTGAGGCGAAGAAGGACGGCCGCGGCGTGACCAGCGCATTCCGCTACCTCGGGCCCGTCGAGCCGATGAAGCACAGCGGCGAGCGGCCGATCACGCTGGAATGGAAGCTCGGGACGCCGCTGCTGCCGGAGTGGATGAGGAGATGGAGTGCGGTTGGCTGATTCGCCCGATCAGGGCGGTGCTTCCAAGAGGTGCCAGGCCTCACGATAGGGCTCGAGCCAACCAGGCTCATAGCCCGGGACCTGGAAGCCCCAGTTCGGTGTGAATACCCGGGCCGACCTGCCGGACGGGGAGCTGGGGCAGCTCGACATCCGGTTGAACATCGCGGTGACGAGGGCGATGGCGTTCGTGAGGTTCGTGGGGACGAATGATGCGCTACGAGCCACGGGAGGTCACCTGCCTGGCGGGCTGGGAGCGGGAGCGGCGCAGGTACGTCACTTCCGACGATCTCCGCGCCCTGGTCGGAGCGCCGGCGGCAAGGGCGGTGGCGAGTGCCCTGGTCCGCAAGGGCGTCCTGCAGCGAATCGGCAGGGGGCTGTACCTCGTACGCCCGTTCCGTTCCCTGCTTCGCCCCACCAGGCCTTCCTCCCCGTTCGTGCTCGGCGTCCTCCTGCATTCCGAGCCCTACTATCTCGGGGGCCGCTGGGCACTCGCGCACCACGGCCTCACCGGGCAGCAGGTCCCCTCCCGGCTCGACGCCTTCGTCACGAGGCGTCGCCCCTCCCGCGCCGTGGCGGGAGCCCGGGTGAGCTTCCACGTCCTGCCTCGGCGCTTCATCGAGCACGGCGTGACGTCCGTCGACATCGAGGGGATCCCGATCCAGGTCAGCGATCTCGAGCGAACGCTTCTCGACATGCTCGACCACCCCCGGATGGTTGGGGGCGTCCGTCGGGCCGTGGAACTTTTCCTGGATGGGCTTCCTCGTGCCCGCCTGGATGCGCTGGTCCACCTGGCCATCGAGGTGTCCCGTTCCTGCACCTGCCAGCGACTGGGATCGATCCTCGATCGGCGGACGGCTCCCGAGCGCCTGCTGCGGAAGCTGGATGCACGCGTGAAGGGCACCCGGTCGATGATCTCGATGGTCCCTGGCCCCCGCAGTGGAAGGTTCAACAGGCGGTGGAACGTGGTGGAGAACGACGATGCCCTGGTCACTTCCGCCGCTTCCTGATCTCGCGCTCCTGGCCGATCTCTGCCGCGAGGCGGCGGCCCGGACCGGGATCCAGCCACAGTTGATCGAGAAGGACTTCCACCTCACCCGGCTCCTCGGGATGCTGGGGCAACTGCTCGGCCCTGGAGCACTGCTGAAGGGTGGAACGCTCCTGAGCAAGGTCGACCTGGGATTCTTCCGCATGTCGGAGGATGCGGACCTGGTCGTACCTGGCGAGCCCAGCCGGATCGGGAGGGGGCGGTCGTTCGGCCTGACACGGGAGCGAAGGTCAAAGCTCGAGAAGGCCGCCGAGGCGGACCTCCCGGGGGTGCTGCGCGAGGGTGCCCCCGGGTTCGACCTCGAGGCCATGCTCGAAAGATTCAACCGGCTCTGGCGGCTTCCAGGATCGTCTTCACCGCCCCCTGCACCCTCGTCATCGCCCGCAGCACCGTGAGCCCCGTCCCTCCCTGCCACGGGATGTAGGACGGCGCCTTCGACGGCAGCCCCAGCACCGACATGATCACGTGGGCCGTGGCCGTGGCCTCGGCCTCGGTCTCCATCTCGGCTTCGGCGAGCCGCCGCCCGGGCCCGTGGCTCGCCATTTCACGATCCGTGAGTATGATGGCGTGCGGAGCGCCGCGAGGGAGGTTGTCTGGAGTGCGAAACTGCCCTCCCCTCGTGACTTCGAGCGCGCGAAACGAACGACTTGATCAGCTGCCGCAGGTGGCGCTCGTTGAGGACGATGACATGGTCGAGAACTTCCCGGCGCACGGTTCCGACACATCTCTCCGTGACCCCGTTTTGCCAAGGGCTTTGATAGAGGAGTCGGAGCATCGAGCCGGGGAGAATCCCGGCCCGGGAAAGAACCGTCAAGGATTTCGGCGCGGACGGAGTTCTGGCTGGAGACCGGAGGCGTGACCGCCCTCGTTCCTCAGAAGAAGTTGTTCCGGAACGTCCAGCGCTGGGGCATGTCCCGCCCGGTGCCGTCGTCGGCCACGCCGCCGCAGTAATTGAACTCCCGCAGCAGCTTTCCCGAGGACACGACCTCCACGAACACCGGCACGTCGAGCTGGGGGGGGACGTCGCGCTTCAGCCGGTCCAGGCCGACGAATCGCCGGAGGAGGTCCGGTACCGGCTGGAGACGGTAGGTGGTGGACTCGCCGGTGGAATAGCGCCCCTCACCCTTGGAGAAGATCAGGAAGCGCGGCCCGTTGGTGATGGTGAGGAAGAACGGATCGCCGTACCGGACGACCGCTCCATCCGCGGCATCGGACCGGTAGAGGTTGTGCCAGAACTTGCGACCGTCGACGTTGCAGAAGGTCCACATCTTCCCGCCGTCGTCCGCGGCGAGGTACCCGTATGCCGCTCCGGCTGCCCGGATGAGATAGCTGCCGGTGGTTCCCGGATCCTGGCCGCTCCTCAGGAATCGCCCGGCGTCGCTGGAGCGATCGGTCCGGGAGAGCAGGTAGGGAGGTGCCCAGGCGTAGGTGGGCACGGTGAGGTAGGGCGCGTCGGTCCGGGCGAGCACGGCGATCTCGACGGACTTGCCGTCGATGGGCGGGGGGCCGTAGGCGCGCGGCCCGACCGTTCCCCGGACCGGGACCTCGGCGGGGTTCACGTCGACGCGCGCCGCGTCCGGTGCGGCGGGAACGACCTCGTAGCGGATGCCGGTGGCGCTCACCGGGAAGTCCCGGAAGACGTGCCGGAGGACGACGACGCGGGCCGTGAATGCGGTGCCCGCCGAATCCTTGGCCGGGTAGGTGACGACGTTCACGGTTCCCCGCTCGTCGACCGCCTTCACCGGGAGACCGCCGTCCGCCGAGAACAGGTGGACGGGCAGGGTGGTCCCCTTCCTGCTGCCGTCCGCGGCCTCGAGCAATGCCATGCGCGGGGT
>CAIVAR010000101.1 GCA_903904005.1 uncultured Anaeromyxobacter sp. | reverse complement strand
GGACACCCCCTCCGGCTACCTAGCCCGGCTGCTCATCAACGAGACGGCTTTCCCCGGCGAGCGGGGCTTCCTTAGCGAAGCCGACTCGAGGGGGTCCATGCTTGCCGTCCTCTGGGTGCTCCACTCGCGTATCCAGCATATTCCGACAGGGTACCGGCAGGTGCAGATAGCGGGAGTCCGGTCCGAGAGCATCATCGACGTGATCACCGGCGGGGGCGGCAAGCGGCAGTGCGAGGGGTTCTACCTCAATGCGGCCGGCCGGTATGTGACCGCGCCCCGCGTGGAGGAGCGGATCGACAATCTGCTCAGCATCGCCAACCGCGGCGGGAAGCCCGGCCGCTTTGCAGGACTGCTCAACTATGCGCAGGGACTGGCGCGGGCCTATCTTAAAGACGGCATCGATGGCGCCGACCGTTTTGCGGGTTTGAAAAACGTGGGTAAAACGGAAGTCACCGGGCGGGCTTATTCCTGGATGACGGACGTCGGCTCCTATCATCCCGGCGGCAATTTCGTAGCGATCCCTTCCACGCAAGAAGGATCACTTGCAGGCAATCGTTTCTTCACCTTGAGAAAGGACCCGAAATGAGCAGAGTAAAAGCGTTTACTGTTGTCGCATCCCTGATGCTGGTCGTCCTGTTGTCCGCCTGTCAGAGCGTGGCGCCTGCAAAAGCCTCGGACACAAAGGCTGTGCCTCAGGAACTGGTTCAGCAGCCGTACCTGTTCGAGGTCGTCCGTTATCTTTACCGCTGGCAGTTGGACGAGGCGGAAGTGGACCGCATCGTCGGGGCCAAGAAGATGACGTTCTGGGTGCGGCGCGTGGAAGCCACTCTCGATCCGGGTGACCTCAGCGCGTTGGCTGAGCTTCTCCTGCCGCAGGTGGGCCTGCGCGTGCGAGTCAAAAAGGCCGACTACCGCATCGAGGAGCTGGGCACGGAGGTCAAAAGCGCAAACTTCAGGGTTACGCAGGTAATCCGCGGGGACCTGCCCGGCCGCGCGCCCCTGGGCGCTGAAGTGGTCGAAGTCGACATGCAGGTAATGCGCGACTATCTCTTCCGCACCCGCTCCCAGCCGGATTATCCCGATCCAGCTCTGATTTCGCGTCTGCAGCAGGCGCTCCGCAAAGAGGCGGCTAAAGAGGGGATACTCACCAATTCCACGGCCGGCGAAAAGATCGTCCACGTCGCGCCGCTGTCGCCGGTCGCGAATGAAATCTGGGTGTTCTGGGAGGCCGGTCGTAAACTCTTCAGCTTCGCCTCCGACATCGATCTGGCGAATCCCGCGGTCTGGGAGCACGAGACGCTGCTGGCCCGCATTTATGATCTCGATCAACAGGTGGTGGTCTCGCACGAGGAAGCGCCGGGCAGCAGCCGTTTCCTGACCCGCTATGAGGTCAGCCGCGCGCTGTTCAACTGCCTGCTGTTCGGGCAGCGGCTGACGGTACAGCCTCCCGGATCAGAATCGGCACTTCCAGCGAAATGAAGCGGCTGCGAATAGCCGCGTGACGGCGATTCCGAATTAGGAAATTCTTCGGACTTGCCGGTCGGCGTAAGTGGCTGATAATCCGATGGCAGGAGCCGCGGAACATTCCGCGCCTGAAAAATATTTCTTCGGGCGCGTTTTTTTGTTGCTCTAAAACACTAAGTATAGTAACTTAGTTAATATGAAAGACGAAAAATCGGCTCGCAACCGGCACCACGCCCGCAGGGAGGCCCTCCTGGGGCAGCTCGGCGGGGTGGGGCCTTTCATCGAGGGCAGCCTGTGCGCCGTCAAGCGCGCGGGGTGCGCCAAGCCCGGGTGGCACCTGACGTGGAAGCAGGGCGGCAAGACCCGGACCGTGTACGTGCCGGTGGAGCTGGTGCCGGAGGTGAAGGCGTGGACAAGGGAGTACAGGAGGCTCAAGTCGCTGGTCAGGAAGGTCACGGGGCAGTCGCTGGCGCTGGTGCGGGGGCACGCCGCAAGCCGTGCGGCCGCAAGCCGGGTGCGTGCGCCGACCCCGTGAAGGTCGCGGAGGCGTTCGCCGCGTTCATGCGCGGGAGGCTGCCGTGGCTGCCGTCCCTGTTCGGGCGGCTGCCCGACCACCGCAGGCCGGACATGTGCCGCTACTCCGCGGCCCACCTCTGCTGGCAGGCGCTGCTGATGTTCCTCTGCCGCTCGGGCTCGCGCAACGCGTTCGACCAGTCGCGCAACAGCGGCGCCCTGCCCGCCGCGCTCGGGGCGGCCTGCGGGTCGGACGCGGGCACCGTGACCTGCGGCGACAACGCGGCGCGGTTCCTCAAGCGGCTCGCTCCGGAGCACCTGGAACTCGTCCTGCTCGCGGTCGTGGCCCGCCTGTTCGAGTCGCGGGCCTTCGACGGCTCGCGCGTCCCCGGCGGCCTGTACGCCGTCGTGCTCGACGGAACCGTCCGCGAGAAGTGCCGGAGGGGGTTCGAAGGCGGGGGGAAGGCGTCGGGAAAGGCCAGGTACCGGTACGTGCTGCAGGCGAGCGTCCTGCTGCGCGGGCGGGCGGTGCCGGTCATGCACGAGCACATGGACGTGGAGGATCCCGTCTCGGAAAAGGAGGACTGCGAGATCAACGCCGCCAAGCGCCTCCTGCCGCGCCTCAAGGCAGCGTTCCCGCACATGCCCTTCGTCATCCTCGGCGACGCCCTCTACGCCTGCCGCCCCGTGGCGGCCGAGTGCCGCCGCCACGGCTGGCGCTTCTGCCTCACCTTCAAGGAGGGCCGCACGCCGGAGGTCTGGCGCGAGGCCGTCAGGCTCATGGGACTCGCGCCGGAGAACCGGCTCTCCCACCGCGACAGGCCCGAGTCCGACCCCGCCTCGCGGCACTGCGCCCTGCGCTGGATCGGGGACATCGACTTCGCCGAGAAGGGCGACCACCCGCTCGCCGTCACGGCCGTCGAGGAGGTCGAGACCGTCGCGGGGGAACAGACGCTTTACGCGTGGATCACCGACGTTCCCGGCCTCGACGCCGGGAACGTCCTCGGCCTGGTCCACGCGACGGGAAGGGAAAGGCACACGATCGAAGACCAGTTCAACGTCCAGAAAAACAACGGGTTCGGACTCGAGCACGTCTTCTGCGCCGACGCGACCGCCGGCAAGAACTACTACGCCCTCATGCAGCTCGCCTACCTGCTGTGGACGCTCTTCTACCACGGGCTGCTCAAGCGCCTCCACGCCTGGGCCGCGAAGACCGCCCAGGCCACGCTGGCGCGGCTGCTGCTCGAAGGCCTGCGGGTCACCGGCGCGGCCGATCCCGGCTGGAAGGCGTGCCAGCTCAGGTTCGTCACGTAACGCCCCCGCGCCGAAGACACCCGAGTCCGAACCCGTTGAAGTCATCCAGCCGCGACCGGGGGCTCCGCCCCGGTCCGCAGCGCCGTCCCCACGAAGGCCCGCCACATGAAAGTTCCGATGGCGTTCGCCTGCCCCGACCATATGCCAGGCCTAATTCGGAATCGCCG
>CAIVAR010000100.1 GCA_903904005.1 uncultured Anaeromyxobacter sp. | reverse complement strand
CATAATGCCGCGCGCCGGATTATGCCGACCGAGGCCGGAAACGGTCGCAAAAGGGTGGATCTCTGGCTGATTCGCGCGGCATTATCAGAGGCTCTTCAGGAAGGCCAAGAGGCGATCGCCGGGGTGGTACCGGCCAGCGCGGACATCCATGGGGGCGGTCTTGGCGAGCGCTGCCTCCTTGAGCGCGAGGTTGGCGTGGAGGTACATCTGTGTGGTCTCCACCGACTCGTGGCCAAGCCAGAGGGCGATGACGGAGCGATCGACCCCGTGTTGAAGAAGGTCCATTGCTGCCGAGTGTCGAAGGACATGCGGGGAGACGTGCTTTTGCTCCAACGAGTGACAGGAGCGGCATGCTGTGGACACGTGCTTGGCCAGGAGGTGCTCGACGGCATCGCGGCTGAGCTGTCCTCCGTGGGCGTTCGGGAACAAGGGGTCTGTCGGCTTCCCCTTCTGTTCGCGTAGCCAAGCACGCAAGACTGCCGCCGTCTCCTTGCGAAGGGGCGTGCAACGCTCCTTCCGCCCCTTGCCCATGCACCGGACATGGGCCCCGCAGCCGACGACGACGTCCTGGCAGGCAAGTCCTACGAGTTCCGAGACACGCAGCCCGGATTGAACGGCGAGGAGCAGGAGCGCTCGATCCCGGCGACCCATCCATGTCTGGTCATCCGGCGCGGCGACGAGGGCGTCGATCTCAACGCGGGTAAGGAAGGCGATCGGGGACCTGTCGTACCTCTTGCTCGGGATAGCCAGGACGCGCTGGATCAGGGCGCTCTGGGCAACCTCGGTGAAGGCAGCGTACTTGAAGAACGAGTGAATTGCCGCAAGCCGAACGTTGCGGCTCCGGGCGCCGATCCCCCGCTCCTTCTCGAGGTGGTCGAGGAACTCGCCGACGACGGGGGCGTCGATATCCTCGAGGGAGAACGATGACGGGGCCCTTTTGAGACGAGGCGCCAGAAACTCCAGGAGCAACCGGAATGTGTCGCTGTAGCTTGCGATGGTGTTCGGGCTCGCCTGCCGCTGATGCATGAGCCGGTCCGTGAAGAACGATTCGAGAAGGCCGGGAAGGTTGGGAGCGCTGGTCACGACAGGCATCCTGTCGGGCGGTCCAGCCGAGACGCGGCCAGGCGCAGAAGTTCGGGCACCGAGGAGATATACCAGTAGGTGTCGCTGGGGTGGCCGTGGCCCAGGTACGTCGAGAGCACGGGCATGAGCGGATCGACATCGAGCCCAGCCCGGTACCACCGCAGGACTGTTCCTACGGCGAAGGCATGACGAAAATCATGAAGGGTTGGGCCGCGATGGTCGGACTCACACCGTAGACCAACCTTGCGCGAGAGATTGTAGAACGTCCTACGAACGCATGAACTCTCCAGGCGTGTTCCCCACTCCGACAGGAAGAAGCTGGAGGTCGTGACCGTCGGAAAGATCTGATCCCGCCGACACAGGTAAGCTTGCAGGGCCTCCCGTGTCGTATCGTGGACAGGAACGAGGCGTGTCTTGCCGAACTTGGTGCGCTTGATGGTGAGAACGCCTTCCTTGAGATCGACATCGGCGCGGTCCAAGCCAAGGGCTTCGCTGATTCGCATCCCGGTCACCGAGAGGAGCCCCAGCAACGTGGAGTAGGTCGATGGCCGCAGGCCACTCGTCGATGGCAGGCACTCGGTGGCGTCAATCAGGTTTTGGATCTCCTGAGAACTGTAAATGTAGGGCTGCCGTCGGCGGGGTCGGTGGGGAAGGAGGCCAAGCGGCGGAACCTCTGTGCGAGGATCAGAAGGGCTGTGGTGCTTCGCAAACAGGCGTACCGCACGCAGTCGTTTTGCGCAGTGCGCCGGCTGAACTCCGGTCGGCTGTGTCGCCCAGCGAAGCGCAAGTTCGGTCGTGATGTACGAAGCACCTTCCCTCTCCAGGAACGCGACGAACTGCTTCAGGAGAATCCCCGGTTCGTACAGCTTGTAGCCCAGCTTTCGGCGCAGGCTGAGGTAGTCGTCAACGGCCTTCGCAAGCGTGCTCATGGCTCGCCTCCCGGCCATGGCAGCGCAAGATCGCGCAGGGCAGTGAAATCGACCTTCGCGTAGATCGCCGTCGTATCCGGAAGGCGATGCCTCAGGACCTCCCCGATCTCGGTCAGAGAGGCTCCCTTGCGAAGCATCTGGGTCGCCAGCGAGTGCCGCAAGAGATGCGCACCCCGGTGGGGTGGATGAAGACCGGCCCGGGCTAGCGCGCGCCGGACGACGCATCCAACGGCGGACGCCCCCAATCCACCACGGGGCGCCCGGATGCGCACGAACACTCGCCGGAGTGACTGTGGTGGACGCCCCCGACGCAGGTACGTGGCTATGGCCTTCCCGACATCGCGCGGGATCGGCATCCGGTCTCGCCGCCCGCGCTTCCCCCTGACCGTGAGTTCACCCGCCTCCCAGTCGATGTCGTCGAGCGTCAACGCAGTCACCTCCCCGGATCGCAACCCGAGGCGCGCCAGCAGCAGGAGGATGGCGTAGTCGCGCTGGCCGACAGGCGTGTTCCGATCGCAACTACTGAGTACGCGCTCGACCTCCGCGGCCCCGATGTACTTTGGAACGGTTGAGGACCGCCACTCCGCCACAGAGGGAACGGCGCCCGCGAGATCGATCGTGATGTCTCCACGAAGGCGGAGAAAGCGGAAGAACGAGCGGAGCGCGCCTACCATCTTCTTGGCGCATCCAGGGCTCTTGGTGTGGGCGTTTCGGAGGACATACTTTGTGACATCGGGTGCGCGCAAGTCTGCAAGGAGGACGGGTTGCCCGCGAAAACGCCCATCGAGAAACCGCCGAACGATGGGCAGGGTGTCGAGAAGCGTCAATTGGGAGAGCCCGCGCTCGCGAGTGAGATACTGCCCGAAATCCCGGACGACGTGTGCCGCTTCGCTCTCATCGACTGACGGGAGAACGGCAGGGACCGTGGCAATCTCGCGCAAGAGGCGCATTAGCGCCCGAAGCGTCTCTGGGTCACCGCGCCGTGTGCGGTCCAATCGCTTCTGACGACACGCCAAGTACCTGGCGACGACCTTGTCGTCAAGATCGGAGACCAGAAGCTTTCGACGCTCGAGCCACCGACTGAAGCCTGATACCAACCTGAGCTTTATGCTCACTGTATGGGCCGCGTAGCCACTCTCTCTGAGTCTCGCCGCGAACGCATCGACGTAACAGGCCAACGGCCCCACGTACAGGCTCCCTGGGGACGACCCAATGAGAGAACCGTGTTGCGTCATGTCTCCTCCTTTCCCGGCTGCATGGCCGGGAAGAAGAGACAACCGGATTATGCCGAGTAACTCAACACAAAACGCCGCACACGGAGGTCGGCGGGAGATCCACGCGGCATAATCCGGCGCGCGGCATTATGCCGCTTATGCCGCGCGCGGCATAATCGTCAGATGCCGCTGCCGCACGCATTGTCGTTCGTCGTGTCGTAGCAGTACTCGTACGATCCCACCCCGGAACTCGCGCCCCAGTTGAGCGTCACGGTCGTCGCCTGGCCTGTCGAACCGCTCGTCGGACCGCTCTTCGCGAAGGCCCCGGGTGCCCCGGCCTGCGTCGTGAAGTTCCAGTAGGACGTGTCCGCGCCGTTCGCGTACGTGAGGAGGCTCCCGTTCCTGGCCCGCACCTGCCAGAAATACGTCGTGTTCGAGGTCAGCCCCGTCACCTGGGCGCTCGTCGCCGTCCCCACACTCAGCCAGATGCCGCTG
>CAIVAR010000099.1 GCA_903904005.1 uncultured Anaeromyxobacter sp. | reverse complement strand
CTTCCCCACGCGTTCCGACGCCCGGATCAGCGCCAACCCTCCGGGATACAGGCCGGATCTTCCGAAACCGGCCCCTTGTCACGTTTCTCACCGACCCGCTGGATATTCCGACACCCGGAAGGGTCAGTCCCTCTTCCTGCGATCGTCGATCCGCTTCCCGCCCTCGCCGAGCGACCCTGTCGGGACGAAGCGAACCGTGCCACGGACCTTCACCGCCGCCTGCAGGGCCGCCGCGATGCCGTCGGCGAGCTCCGGCACCCGTGGGTCCGCGACCTCGATGTCGTAGGTCAGCCGGCGGCCCGGACCTCGGCCGAGAGGCAGTGCTGGATGAGGGCGCGGATGGTCTCGACCGGCCGCTCGAAGGGGAAGGCGTGCCCGGCGCCGGGGAGCTCGACGAGCCGGGCCCGGGGGATGATGCGCGAGAGCCGCCGCGAGTTCTCCACCGGCACGAGCCGGTCCTGGTCGCCGCTGATGACGAGCGTCGGGGTCTTCAGATGATACAGCCCCGCCTCGGCCTCGTGGAGGGCGATGGCCACGAGCTGCCGGCGGACGGCCGACCTCGGGGCCGGCCGGATCCCGGAGAGCCAGAGATCGAAGCGCGCCCGGTTTCCGGCGATGAACGCCTCCGAGACCAGGAGGCGCTGGAGCGGCGCCCCGCGCCGGGCCAGGAGTCCGACGAGGAGCAGGTCGCGCGCCACGCCGGGGCTCGGCTTGCGGCTCCGCAGGTGGCTGCCGAAGGTGGCGCCGAGCACCAGCGAGCGGACCCGCTCCGGGTACCGGAGCACCAGCTCCTGCGCGATCATCCCGCCCATCGAGATCCCGAACACGCTGGCCGAGCCCACCCGGGCCGCGTCGAGCACGCTGGCCGCGTCGTCGGCCAGGTCGCGGATCCGGAAGCCCCCCGGGGAGGGGCTCGACTCGCCCACGCCGCGGTTGTCGAGCGTGATCACGCGGAAGCGATCGGCCAGCTTCACCGGGAGTGTCTCCCAGGCGTCGGCGCCCATGCCCAGCCCCATGACGAGGAGCAGCGGGGGCGCGTCCTCCGCACCGAAGCACCGGTAGTGGATCCGGTATCCCTGCCGCTCGACGAAGGGCACGGTCAGGCTCCCTTCGGGGCGGCGGCGCGCCGCGCCAGGTCCGTCAGCTCGGCCAGTGCGGCGGGGATGGCCGCGGCCAGCACCGGCAGGTCGCGCAGCGCCTCCCCGTCCCCCAGCAGGCCGATGCCGATCCTGCCGTTGTAGCTCTGGATGGCGACGCCCAGCGTCTGCCCCTGCGCCAGCGGCACGAGCGGGTACCACTCGAGCATCTTCCGTCCCAGGAGGTAGATGGGATCCTTCGGCCCGGGGATGTTGGTCACCACCAGGTTCATGTAACGGAAGGTGGACTGGAAGCGCGCCACCTGGGCGAGGAGCGCCGGCGGGGCGAAGCTGCCGAGGTGGGTCCAGGCGAGCGCCCCCACCGCCTGGCCGCTCTCCTTCAGCGCATTCATCCCGAGGGAGACCTTCCTCAGCCGCTCGGCGGCGTCGGCCTCGCCGACGGGAAGCTCGCAGAACACGGCCGTCACCCGGTTGCCGAGCTCTCTCGCGCTGGCCGCGCCGCGGATCGACACCGGGATCAGGGCGCGGATCTCGGCGGGCGGCCGCTCTCCCCGTTCCACCAGGAGCCGTCGCAGCGCCCCGGCCACGACCGCGAGCAGGACGTCGTTCACCGTTCCGCCCAGCGCCACGCGGATCGCCTTCACCGCCTCGAGGTCGAGCGACACCATCTCCCATCGCCGGTGCGGACCGATGGCCCGGTTGAGCGACGAGGCGGGCGCGCGACCCAGGCGCGAGAGGCCGACGAGCGGCTTCAGCCCCGCCCCGAGCTCGAGCAGCATCCGCCGTGCGGGGCTCGAGGGCTGCATCGCCCCCCGGAGCACCTGAACCGGGTGGGTCGCCTGGTCGGCGACCGCCTCGGCCACGAGCGCCGCGGTGGAGGGTGCCGGGCGCGGCGTCCAGGGTGCCGGCTTCCCCGGGGACACCTCCGAGGGGTCGACGCCCAGGAGCACGGTGGCGAGGTCGGCCCCGGAGACGCCGTCGAGCATGCAGTGATGGGTCTTCGAGAGGAGGGCGAAGCGATCGTCGCCGAGCCCCTCCACGAGCCACACCTCCCAGAGCGGGCGATCGCGATCGAGTCGCTGGGCGAAGACCCGCGCCGCGAGCCGCTTGAGCGGCTCCTCCCCGCCCGGGGGCGGGAGCGCCGTGTGCCGGACGTGGAACTCGAGGTCGAGGCTGGCATCGTCGATCCACACCGGCCGCCCCAGGTTCAGGGGAACGAAGGCGAGGCGCTGCCGGTATCGCGGGGCCCGGTCGAGCTTGGAGGCGATGTGCGCGACGAGGTCGCGGTAGGCGGGGGCCTTGCCCTCGAAGATCGCCACCGCGCCCACGTGCATGTGGGCGGTCCGGTCCTCGATGTAGAGGAACATCGAGTCGAGGCCGGAGAGACGCTCGGACCAGATCATGGCTCCGGGCAGCATAGCAGGGGCCCGACCGGGTCCGGCCCGCGTTCCGCATGGACCCGCCGGCGGCGACGTGGTGGAGTCGGGATCGGCATGACGATCGAGGCCCCGGCTCCGGACCCCATCGAGGTCGAGTCCGAGTACGCCGACCTCCAGGAGGTGGTCGTCGGCGTCCCCTTCATCGTCTACCCCGACCTCCGGGTGGCGAGCTGGGTGGTGAAGGCCCTCGAGGTCGTCCCGGAGACAGAGTCGCGGAAGGCCTGGGAACGCTCGGCGAGGGACTCGATCTCGATCGGCGTCTACGACGCGATGGAGCGGGAGAACGAGGCGCTCATCGCGATCCTGGAGCGGAACGGCGTGAAGGTGTGGCGCCCCGAGGTGCTCACCCGGGAGCGGGTGGTCGCGAACTTCGGCGAGGAGTACGTCCGCCTCGCCGGCATTTCCCAGCAGTTCACCCGCGACCCCGTCGTCGTGATCGGCGACGACGTGATCGAGTGCACCATGGGGTCGCTCTACCGGCGCAGCGACATCCTCGGGCTCGCGCGCCCCCTCCTCGCCCGGTTGATGGGCTCCGGCGCCCGATGGGTCTCGATGCCCGCCGTCGACCTCGCGGTCATGCTCGACGGCGGCGGGTTCGACAAGAACGGCTTCCCGGTGCTGGAGGGCGGGGACGTTCTCGTGCTGGGGAAGGAGATCCTCGTCGGCACGTCGGCGAATCCCACCACCGGATCGAGCGAGCTCGGGGTCCGCTGGCTGGCGGCCCACCTCGCGCCCCGGGGATACGCGGTCGAGCGGGTCCGCCTGCCGGAGGACATCCTCCACCTCGACGTCGCGCTCTCCGTCCCCCGACCCGGCCTCGTCGTCGTCTGCCCGGAGGTCTTCCTGGACGGGGTCCCGGCGTGCTTCGACGGGTGGGATCGCATCGAGGTGAGCCGCGACGAGGCGCGCCACCTCGGGACCAACGGCCTGCCCCTCGACGAGCGCCGCTACGTCCTCGGGGTGAACGGACAGTCGGGCGGGGAGCGGGTGGGCGGCGCCCTCGAGGCGCGCGGCATCACGGTCTTCCCGATCCCGTTCGGCGCACACACCGAGCACGGCGGCTCGATCCGCTGCAGCACCCTCCCGCTGAGGCGCGCGCGCCGATGACGCTGCCCTTCCCCACCTGGCTCCGGGGCTATGACCGCCGGTGGGTCGGGGCCGACGTCATCGCCGGCCTCACCGCCGCGGCCGTGGTGATCCCCAAGGCGATGGCCTACGCGACCATCGCCGGCCTGCCCGTCCAGGTCGGCCTGGTCACCGCCTTCGTGCCCGGGATCGTCTACGCCCTGCTCGGCGGGTCTCGCGTGCTCTCCACGAGCACCACCACCACGCTCGCCATCCTCACCGCCTCCGCCCTCACCGAGGCGCTCCCGGGCGCCGACGCGGCCCGGCTCGTCGCCGGCGTGGCAACCCTTGCGGTGATCGTGGGGGTGATCCTCGTCGCCGCGTCCATCCTCCGGCTCGGCTTCGTCGCCAACTTCATCTCCGAACCGGTGCTGGCCGGCTTCAAGGCCGGTATCGGCCTCGTCATCGTGGTCGATCAGCTTCCCAAGCTGCTCGGCGTGAACGTGCCGAAGGGCAACTTCCTGCACGACGTCGGATCGCTCCTGGCGAGCCTGGGCAGGACGTCCCTTCCGACGCTGCTCGTCTCGCTCGCGGCGGCCTTGCTCCTCGTCCTCCTCCACCGCTGGCTGCCGCGGGTCCCGGCCTCCCTCGTGGTGGTGGGGCTGGGCATCGCGGCCAGCGCCGCCCTCCACCTCGCCGCTCACGGCGTGAAGGTCCTCGGCGCCATCCCGGCCGGACTCCCCTCCCCCACCCTCCCGGACCTGGGCCTCCTCCGGGCCCTCGGGCCCGCCGCCGTCGGCATCGCCCTCATGAGCTTCACCGAGACCATCGCCGCGGGGCGGGCCTTCGTGGCGCACGGGGACCACCGGCCGGCCGCCAACCGGGAGCTGTTCGCGACAGGGATCGCCAACGCGGCGGGCGGCCTCCTCGGCGCCATGCCGGCGGGCGGTGGAACGTCGCAGACGGCGGTGAACGACCAGGCCGGCGCGAAGACCCAGCTGGCCGGACTGGTGACCGGCCTCGCCGCCGTGACCACGCTCCTCTTCCTGGCCCCGGCCCTGGCGCTCCTGCCCCAGGCGGTCCTCGCGGCCATCGTGGTGTTCTACTCGGTCGAGCTCGTCAGCCTCGCGGAGTTCCGCGCCATCGCCCGGGTCCGGCGGATGGAGCTCGTCTGGTCCATCGCCGCCTTCGCCGGGGTGGTGCTGCTCGGGACGCTCGAGGGCATCACGGTGGCCGTCGTCATCTCCCTCCTCGCGCTGGCCCAGCAGACCAACCACCCGCCCGTCTACGCGGTCGGGCGCAAGCCGGCGACCAACGTCTTCCGCAAGCCGGCCGAGCGGCACCCCGACGACGAGAGCTTCCCGGGCCTGCTCCTCATCCGGGTGGAGGGGCGGATCTACTTCGGCAACGCCGAGCGGGTCATGGACCTCATGGCCCCGCTGATCACCGCCGCCGCCCCACGGGTCATCGTGCTCGACTGCAGCGCCATCGCCGACCTCGAGTACTCGGCGCTGAAGATGCTCGCCGACGTGGAGGAGCAGGTCCGGGCCTCCGGTGCCGAGCTCTGGCTCGCGGCGCTCAACCCGGAGGTCCGCCGGGTCGTCGAGCGGTCGCCCCTCGGGGCGCAGATAGGCCACCAGCGGATGTGCTTCAATCTCGAGGACGCCGTGGCGCGCTTCCAGGGCGCGCTGCGATAGGTGCGGGTGAAGGCAGCCTTCGACGGGTGATCCGAAAACTGTTACCTCTCCGGGCATGATCGCCTGTTCCCTCCGAGTCACTGCCGCCGCACTCTGCGTTGGATTCGCCTGCACGGCCCAGGCCTGGATCTGGCCGGAGCACCGGGACATCGCCGCCAGCGCGGTGAAGGACCTGCCCGCCGACCAGCGCGGGACCCTCGACGCCATGTGGGACGACACCCGCACGCTGGGTGGAAGGCAGGTGTGCGCGAAGCTGGTCGACCCCGGTGCACAGCCGGATGACGTGAAGCTCGGCGACTGGGAGAAGGTCTGCGTCGACTTCGCCTCCTTCCCGGCCCTGGCGGCCGACCACTCCTGCTCGACAGCCGAGCTCTGGGCCGACGCCTCGAAGGAGCCCTGGGCGGTGAAGGTGGTCTGGGTGGCGGCGAAGACGAAGGAGCGGCTCGCCGCCTCCACGAGTCCGGCCCAGCACGAGGATGTCTGGAGCCTCTCCCACCTCGCCATGCAGTACGTCGACCCGCGCTACCTGACCCGCGCCGAGGGCAACAACGCCCACTTCCTCATCCCCCGGGCCCCGGCGCAATCGAAGGAGGACCTGGACGGCTACCTCGACCGGGTGCTCCTGCCGGCCACCGAGATCAACGCCACCGGGCTCTACGCCGAGTACCACATGCTGGCGCTCCGCCTCGCCGCGCTCTACCACGCCGCGCCGGCGGCGGAGCGGCCGGACCTGGCCCGCCGCGCGCTCGTGGCCGAGGGGGTCGCCCTGCACTTCCTGGAGGACTCCTTCTCCGCGGGGCACTACGCCGCGATCTGGGGAGGCGCGGCCTGGGCCAAGGGAACCCACGACTACTACTCCACCATCGGTCTCACCACGATGACCTGGAAGGGAGACCTCTTCGCGAGCCACGGCGACGCCAACATGACCGAGCAGGACATGAAGGTCGCGGCGGTGACCGTCCGGCAGAGCCTGGCCCAGGTGGCGAGCGCGGCCGAGGGGCGGATGCCGCTCGCCAGCCGGGCCCTCTCCCCGGCCGAGAAGGCGATCGAGGCGCTCGACTTCTGCAAGGCGGAGCACCTTCCGCCTCCACCCGACGACACGGTCGCCCGGAGCGCCTCGACCATGGTCCTCAAGAACACCCCGGTCCCGGCGGGCGGCAAGAACGAAATTCACCCGCCCAGGGCCCGTGCCGACATGGGGCTCTTCGTCGGCGCCATCTCCGGGTACAGCCTGGGCGTGGCCCTCGGTGGCTACGACAGCTGGGCCAACGCCCGCTTCCGCTCGGCGTTCGAGATCGGCGCCCGGGTCGGGTACGGGCTCGAGGGGCTGCTCACGCGGAGCATGGACGGGCAGATCTGGCTCCAGGGCGAACTGGTCTCCGACCCGGTCCAGCTCGACACGGGCTGCACCACCTGCACCCCGTACCCCGCCTCTCCCTCGGGCCGGCGGACCGACCCGGCCATTCCCCGGGTGGGAAGCCGCTCGGCGCTGAAGCTCTCGCTGCGGATGCCTTTCTACGTGCTGCCGTTCGATCTCCTCGTCCTCGGCCCGGTGCTCATGCTGGCCTCGCCGCACGATCTCACCAGCGTGGTCTTCGCCTCGGCCGCCGGCGGACTCCTCCCGGTGGAGCGCAAGTTCGAGACCGACATCGGGACCTTCCAGTTCATGCTGGGCCGGGAGGTCGGGTTCACGCTGTGGGGCTTCACCGGCCACACCAACCAGTTCATCTTCACGCCGACCCCCAGCGCGTCCGACGCGAAGATCATCAACTACAACTCGCTCGAGCTCGACTTCCCGGTGATGGAGTTCGTGCCGCCCCGGGTCTTCTCGACGACGCTCTCGCTCGCCGCCGTGTTCCAGCTGGGCTTCAACGTCGAGTTCCCGATCGGCGCCGCCTACAACGCCACCGGTGAACCCTTCAGCCTGGGTCCGAGCTGGAACGTCTACCTGCGCTTCCGCCTGGACGCCCGCAAGTACTTCGGCGGCTCGCCCGACTAGCCCGGGTGGCCACGGCGTCGTCCGGACCGGTCAGGCGTGGCCGGTCCGCCCGAGCCGGCCGCCCCATTCTCCGGGGGCCTGGAAGCAGACGCGGTTCCGCCCTTCCGCCTTGGCCCGGTAGAGCTCGTCGTCCGCCGCCTCGATCAGCTCGTCGAGGTCGCGCGTGACCGAGCCCTGGACGTTGCAGGCCACGCCCAGGCTGGCGCGCAGAGCGACCCCCTCCGTGCCCCGCGAACCGAGCCGGATGTTCTCCACCGAGGTGCGGATCCGCTCCGCGACCAGGCAGGCCTGGGACAGCGAGGCACCCGGCAGGACGGCGAGGAACTCCTCCCCGCCCCAGCGCCCCACGAAGTCGTAGTCCCGGACGTTCTTCTGCAGCACGGACGCGACGCAGCGCAGCGCTTCGTCCCCGACCCCGTGCCCGAACCGGTCGTTGATCTCCTTGAAGTGGTCCAGGTCCATCAGGATGAGCCCCATGCTCCGCTTCTCCCGCGTGGCCCGGCTCAGCTCGGTGCGGGCCCGGTCGTAGAGCGCCCGGCGGTTCGGAAGGCCGGTCAGGCTGTCGAGGTTGGCGATGGCGGCCTCGCGGGCCAGCGAGTCGCTGAGGCGCGTCTCCAGGTCGAGGATCCGCCTGCCGACGCCCATCCGCGCCAGGAGCTCCTCCTCCCGGAACGGCTTGGTCAGGTAGTCGTCGGCGCCGGCGTTCAGGCCGTCCACGATGTCCGTCGCGTCGGTGCGGGCGGTGACGAGGATGATGTAGGTGTACCCGGGCCAGCCCGCGGCGCGGATGCGGCGGACGAGCGCGGGACCGTCGAGCCCCGGCATCATCCAGTCGAGGATGACCATGCGGACCTGCTCCCGCTGGAGCATGTCCCAGGCGATGAGACCGTCGGCGGCGGTGACGAGCTGGTAGCCGGCCCGCGCCAGGCCACCCCGGAGCATCTGGCGAAGGTGTCCCTTCGGCAAGCGTGTGTTGCCCCATTTCCGAGGGATTCCCGGGGTAGCGAGGGCGCGCTTCGCGCGGCACCGGCCGTCCTGCACATCGGGATCGGGGGGGGGCCGGCGACGAGCCGGCGAGGCCATCGGCTGCGG
>CAIVAR010000098.1 GCA_903904005.1 uncultured Anaeromyxobacter sp. | reverse complement strand
GAAGGCGATGTGCCGATCAAGACGCTGTCGCAGCGCCTGGGTTACTCGCACGTCAATCACTTCACGGCCGCGTTCACCCGGAAGTTCGGCTATCCACCGGGGAGCCTGCGGCGCGGCAGGATCAAGGCCAGCCCATAGTGCCCGTTCCAGCGGTAGCCGACGCAGCCGCCAACCGCGTCGTAGAGGCAGTCGACGCCGGTGAGAAACATCCGCCCGGTGTTGACGAAGACCGGCCCGCTGACCACCACGACCGACGCCGGCTGGAGGAAGTCACCGGATTGGTCGACCCACATCAACAAGCAATGGATGCGGCAGTCGGGACTTCGGTGAGCTTCGGCACCGACGCGGCGGTGGCTGTGGTGGCGGCCGGACGATCGCGGGTGACGATCGCCGGCCGGTGGCAAACGCCTATTTCCCCAACGCCGACAGGATGGCGGCCATCTGCGCCTTGAGCGCTTCGATCTCGGCCTGCTGCGTATCGTTGATTCCCTGTTCGGCGGCGAGGCGTGCCTTCAGCGCGTCGTTCTCGCCCTTCAGCTCCTGGACCGCCTTGACCGTGTAGGGGATGACCTGGTCGTAGCGCATACCCCAGAGCGTCGTCGCCTCGTCCGCGGGGCGGACGGCCGCGGCCGGGATCACCTCGGCGACCTCCTGGGCGATGAACCCGGTCTCCGCCGTCGCCTCCGTACCGAGGTCGACCCGGCCGTCCACGAGGCTGCCGGCGTGCTTGAGATAGGCCCGCGGCTTCAGCTGCATCACCGTCGCGAGGGCGTCGTCGAGCGGCCGGACGTCCGACTTCACCCGCGCGTCCGACGTCTGGATCGTCCCGTTGGTGGCGTAGACCGCCTTCCATTTGTAGGTGGCGTTGCCGAGGTCCGTAGTGCTGTTGGTGTTGCCGGGGATGAACTGCGTGAGCGTGGGCCCGATGATGAACGTGTTGTCCGCGGGGATGGTGGGGACGCCCACGACCGAGATGCAGACCTGGTTCGTGGCGGCCGCCGCGCCGCCGTTGCATCCGATGAAAATGTTCTGCGACCCGGTCGTGATCGCGTCCCCCGCGTTCAGGCCGACCAGGATGTTGTTGGATCCGGTGGACACGGTGTTTCCCGCGTACGACCCGAGGGCCGTGTTGCTGGCGCCGATCCCGACCGAGGCGAGCGCGCGGAGGCCGACGCCAACGTTGCCCGAGCTGCTGGTGATGGTCCCGCCGGCGTGGTCGCCGATCATGGTGTTTCCAGCTGCGGTACCCGCCGAGCCCATGGCAGCGGCGCCGACCGCCGTGTTGCTGCCCCCTGTGATCTGGTACCCTGCCTGGCGGCCAATGAAGGTGTTGTAGTTGTTCACGGTGACCTGGGTCCCCGCTTCCGCTCCGAAGGCCGTGTTGCCGCCCCCGGCATTGACCCACCTGAGGGATGCGAATCCGAAGGCGCTGTTCCCGACGCCGCTGCTCAGCGAGTTGAGCGCCTGGGTCCCCCCCTTCGTGTTGATGTTCGCGTCCGAGAGGATGGAGGCGCTCACGGCCGCCCACGAGGCCGCCGTCCCGTCGGTCGTCAGGTACTTGCCGGAGTTCCCGGTCTGGGTCGGGAGGCCCCCGGCCGCCGCCGCGCTCGTCCAGATCGTCCCGTTCGAGGTGAGGACGTTCCCTGCAGCACCTGGTGACGCTGTGATCCCCGTGGCACCGGTCGCACCCGTAGCGCCGACTGCACCCGCTAGGCCCGTCGCACCGACGGCACCCGCTACGCCGGTAGCGCCGACGGCACCCGCTACGCCGGTCGCGCCGACGGCACCCGCTACGCCGGTCGCGCCGACGGCACCCGCTACGCCGGTAGCGCCGACGGCACCCGCTACGCCGGTCGCACCGACGGCACCCGCT
>CAIVAR010000097.1 GCA_903904005.1 uncultured Anaeromyxobacter sp. | reverse complement strand
GCGCTTCATGTGGACGCTGGGCAGCAAGGCGGGTCAGATCGCCGTGGCCCTCTTAATCGTCCTGCTGACCCTGTTCGTGAACTGGCTCATCACCGGCAAGCTGTAGGAGGACGTCATGGCCGCAACTCCCCACATCACCGAGCGCGCCTACAAGTGGGCGCACAGCCTCTACAGGCGCAACAGCAAGCCGCTCGGCGTCACCTGGCACCACGCCGACTGCGTCAAGTGCGGCCCCGACGACGTGCACCGCTGGCACCTCGCCAACGGCTGGTCCGGCATCGCCTACCACTTCTTCGTGGCCAAGAACGGCACGATCTACCAGGGCCGACCTGAGTGGGCGCTCGGCGGGCACGCGCTCGGCTGCTCGGCCAAGATCGGCATCTGTTGCGAGGGCGACTACGAGCACGTCGACCACGAGATGCCGGCCAAGCAGCTGGCCGCTGGCCGCTGGCTACACGGCTACCTGGAGAAGAAGTACGGGGCCATCCCGGACCGCCGGCACAAGGACGAACCCGGCAACTCCACGGGATGCCCCGGGCGCTGGTTCCCGTTCGCGAAGCTGACCAAGTGACGGTCAGGGCGCGTCCTGCGCCCGGACGCAGGGTAGACTGCGGGAAGACCGGAAGGGACGGAGGGCGCTGATGAAGACCATCACGTGGGACGATGTGGTGCGCGCAGGTCGATTTGCCGTGGAGATCAACCCCCTCGTGGACGAGCAGGCTTTCGCGCGACTCCCGGACGGGCGGATTTACTTCATCGACCTAGTGAAGGGTCAGGTGCGGGAAGCGGGTGAGGTCGAGGTGGCCGGGAGAACTGGAGAGGACGCCAGCAACTGGCACCACGCCGAGGGGTGCACGTGCGGGTATCACCGCGGCCCCGACGGAGCGGCGAAGCCTGCACGTGCGGAGTCCGGCGTCTACACCAGGGAGCACGTCGAGTTCCTCATCGGAAGTTCATTCAGCACGACCGAGGCGTCCGGCCTCATGGAGTTCGTCGAGGCGCTCGAGGCAGAACGCGATGAAGCACTGAGGGGGCATGATGTCACATCCTAAGGTGCGCTCAACATCGAGCCTTCCGCCCCTCGCTCCACTCTCTCCGGAGTCCCACAGAATGATAGTGTCGCTGCTGAGCTCCATCAATCTCGCACCAAAGACCCTTGTCGAGCTGAAGGCGTGGCGTGACGGTCACAAGGTCGAGACCTTCGCCGACGGCACGGTCATCCGCTATGGACCGCGCGGCTGTGAGTGCAGCCGCTGTCAGGGGTGATTCCTTCCGCATCCCGGCAAGTGGCACGTCATCCCCGGCGCACGTAACGCCGGACACCCGGGGGCTACGGCCCCCGGGCTCGTTGTGGGGCGCGGGAGGGCGGCCCCGCAGGCCGATCGAGTCCTAGCCGCCCTCCCGCCTGCCCATCCTACGTCGGCGGCGGGAGGGGCAAGGTGGACAATCAGCGCGGAGGACTGCAGCCAGGACGGCGGCGACGGTCAGACGACGATTCATGACCCCTCCAAGGTCGACCCTCCCCTTATCGGCCGGCGTGGGACGAAACCATACCCCGGAAAGTCCTGACAGCCGCGCGGCCCGTCACCT
>CAIVAR010000096.1 GCA_903904005.1 uncultured Anaeromyxobacter sp. | reverse complement strand
GCGGCTGGCGGCGGCGACGGCCAGGTCGGCCACCTCCGCGCGCAGCTGCGTGATCGCCAGTCGCCGCTCCTCGCCGATGGCCTTGCGGGCGGCGGCGACGAGGTCGTCGGCCTCCTTGCGGGCCTGGGCGGTGAGCTGGGTGCGGAAGTTCTCCATCTCCTGCTGGTTCCGCTTGGCGAGCTCGGCCGCGTCGCGCTGCGCCTTGATGAGCCCCTCCTTCTGCTGCGCGAGCATCTTCTCCGCCTCCTCGCGCTCCTTGCGGGCCGAGTCGATGGCGTCGCGGATGGTCGTCTCCCGCTCCGCCAGCATCCGGGTGATGGGTCCGAAGGCGAACTTCCAGAGCACGCCGATGAGGACGAGGAAGGTGATCGCCGTCCACAGCGACAGGCCGGGATTGAGGTCCATGATCCCGGCGGCGAGCACGGGGGAAGCGATTGCGTTCATCGGACTTCTCCGGGGCGCGGGCTTACTGCCCGGTTACTTGATGGCGAGGAGCAGGCAGACCACGACGGCGAACAGCGTGGCGCCTTCGATGAGGGCGGCGGCGATGATCATCGAGGTGCGGATGTCGCCGGTGGCGGTGGGCTGCCGGGCGGTGCCGTCCATGGCGGCGGCGGCGAGGCGGCCGATGCCGATGCCGGCGCCGATGACGGCCATGCCGGCCCCGAGGCCGGCAGCGAGGTAACCGAGGGAGAACTGGTTCATGGGTTCGTTCCGTTCGTCTGGGGGCGGGTTCAGACGGGCCGCCCGTGGCCCCGTGGCGCGTGCTGCGCTCGACTACCCGTGACCGGGAACCTTCCCGGCCGCGTGGGAAATGGGGTGGGCCTCGCCGTGTCCGGCGGTGCCGGTATCGTCGTCGTGGTGTTCGTCGTGGCCGTGGTGAACCAGGCCGGCCCCGATGAAGAGGGCCGAGAGCATGGTGAAGATGTAGGCCTGCACGAAGGCCACGAAGAGCTCGAGCATGAAGATGCCGAGCGCCAGGGCCACCGAGACCGGGAACACCCAGAACGACACCGCGAAGATGAGGCCGAGCAGGGCCAGGATGACGAAGTGGCCGGCCACCATGTTCGCGAAGAGACGGATGGTGAGGGCGAAGGGCTTGGTGAAGAGGCCGAGGAACTCGACCGGGATCATGATGGGCCACAGCCACCAGAGCGACTTGGGCACGCCGCCGGTCATGTGGGCCATGTAGCCGCCGATGCCCATCGACTTGATGGCCGCGTACTGGGTGATGAAGAACGTGAAGAGCGCCAGCGCGACCGTGACCGAGATGTTGGCGGTGGCCGTGGCCATGAAGGGCACGAGCCCGAGCAGGTTCATGGTCAGGACGAAGAAGAAGGCCGTGCAGAGGTAGGGCACGAACCGGTCGGCGTCCTTCTTGCCGATGTTGGAGATGGCGATGTCGCGAACGAACGCGACGAGCAACTCGACGAAGTTGTAGAGGCCGCGCGGGACGATGCTGCGCTTGCTGGCCGCCACCACGAGCAGGATCGTCAGGATGATCGCGGAGAGGAGCATCATGACCACGTGCTTCGACGGGGTCATGTCGATGGTGACCTTGCCGACCTGGAACTTCCACCCGCCGTGGGTGGCCTTCACGAGGTCGATCTCGCAGTTCCACTTGAAGCCGCCGTCGCAGAAGCCGGGGAGCTCCATGACCGAGCCGTTGGCCACGTGGTGCATCATGGTCTCGGGCAGGGTCGCCTGGTGGCCGCCGCCGTGACCGGCCGGCTCGCCGTGCGCCGCCGCGGGCGCGCCGTGGGGCGCGGCCGCAGCCGGGGCGTGGGCATCGGCCGTCGGGTGCTGGTGGGCGTGCGTGTCGGCGGCCGCCGGGGTGGCCGGAGCGTGCGGATCGGCGGCAGGGGCGTGCTGCCCGAGGGCCAGGCCGAGGACGAGGGCGACGGATGCGAGCGTCATGCGGGCTTTCCCATGCGGCGGCCGAGGGCGCTGACGTAGCTCCCCTCGATCGCGGTGAAGGCGAAGTACGGGACGAAGAAGGCAACCACGAAGGCGATGACGCTCTCGCCGGTGCGGGCCACGGCGGCGACGCCGGCCCCGACGAGGAGCAGGCGGGCGAGGAAGGTGATCCCGAAGACCACGAGCGCGCTCTGCAGCGGGCGATGGGCGCCCCCGGAGAAGTGGCCGAAGGCGTAGAGGGACGCCAGCGCCGTGCCGCTCGCGATGGCCGCGCCGATGAGGGCCGGGCGTCGCGCGGCGTCTCCGGCGAGGAACGCGAGCCCCATGGCCAGGGCGGCGACGAAGGCGGCGGCGAGGAGATGGCTCTTCACGGTTTCTGGGGCCCCAGGACCTGTCGAAAGAAGCTGATGAACCCGCCCACCATCCCGAGGACCGACCCTCCGATGAGGAACCAGGGCTTCTGGGTCCCCACCTTCCCGTCGATCCACCACCCGACCGCCGCGAAGACGCCGACCGATGCCACCAGCGTCGTCGAGGCCGCGATGTACGGCCCTGCCTTCTGGTACGCCGCGGCCAGGTTCGAGAGACCCTCTTCGTCTTCCCCGCGACGCTCTCGATCGTCCGGGGCCATCGGGTTTCCTCTCGTCCTTCCCGCCGGAATCTCCTGTGAATACCGGGAGGAAGGGCGGAACCGTATAGCAGTCCCGCCCCGTCCCGTCAATGCTCGAGCCCCTGCCCGGGCCCCCGGCGCGGGCCTACGCCGCGACCGCCTCGGCGAAGGCTTTCCCGGCCGCCGCGATGGTCGCGTCGACGTCCTGGTCGGTGTGGGAGACCGAGAGGAAGGCCGCCTCGAACTGGGACGGGGGAAGGTAGATGCCGTTCTCGAGCATCACCTTGAAATACCTTGCGAATTTCTTCGTGTCGGCCTTGCGGGCGCTGGCCGCGTCGAAGACCGGCTCGGGGGAGAAGAAGACCGTGATCATCGAGCCGACCCGGTTCACCTGCACCTGGGCCCCGGCGGCGCGCGCCGCGTCGACGAGACCGGCCTCGAGCCTCCGCCCGAGCTGCTCGAGCCGCTCGTACTGGGCCTTCCCCAGCTGCCGCAGGGTCGCGAGCCCTGCCGCCATGGCGAGCGGGTTCCCCGAGAGGGTCCCCGCCTGGTAGACGGGGCCGGCCGGCGCGATGCGGTCCATCACGTCGGGACGCCCTCCGAAGGCGCCCACCGGCAGCCCGCCCCCGATGACCTTTCCGAAGGTGACGAGGTCGGGGCGGATCCCGTAGACCTCGCAGGCGCCGCCGGGCGCGAGGCGGAAGCCGGTCATCACCTCGTCGATGATGAGCAGCGTGCCGTGCTTGCGGCAGGCGTCGAGGAGCCCCTGGAGGTAGCCCGCCTTCGGGACGAGGACCCCCATGTTCCCGACCACCGGCTCGACGATGACCGCGGCGAGGGTGGCGCCGCGCGCGGCGAGCAGCTTCTCGACCGCGGGCAGGTCGTTGTACGGGAGCGTCAGCGTGTGGCGGGCCACGTCGGCGGGCACCCCCGGCGAGTCGGGGAGTCCGAGCGTCTCCACCCCCGAGCCGGCCTTCACGAGCAGCGCGTCGCCGGCGCCGTGGTAGCAGCCGTCGAACTTGAGGATGTCGTCACGGCCGGTGAAGCCGCGGGCCAGCCGGATGGCGGCGGTGGTGGCCTCGGTCCCCGAGGAGACGAAGCGCATCTTCTCGATCCATGGGGCCCGCTCGCGCACCAGCTCGGCGAGCTGGATCTCCTTGGGCGACGGGGCCCCGAAGCTGGAGCCGTTCTTGAGCTGGTCGTCGACGTCGCGGATCACCTCGACGTTGGCGTGCCCCAGGATGGCCGGGCCCCAGCTGCCCACGTAGTCGACGAAGACGTTGCCGTCGACGTCGAAGATCTTCGATCCCTTGGCCCGGGCGATGAAGAGCGGCGTCATCCCCACGCTGCGGAAGGCCCGGACCGGGCTGTTGACGCCGCCCGGGAAGAGGGTGAGCGCCTTCTGGAAGAGCTTCTGCGACAGGTCGGTCTTCACGGGGTCTCCTTGGTTCGGCTGCGGACGTTCCGGTCGAGCGCGGCGTCGCGGTCGCCGGGGGTGACGGTCTTGGCGGCCTCGCGCCGCTCCCGGACCATCTCGACGCTGGTCCGGAGTGCTTCCGGGTTGGGGTGGCCGGGCATGGCCTGCCCGTAGAGCTCGATGGCCTTGTCGAGCCGGCCGGCCCGGGCGTGGATCTGGGCCGCTCCCTCGAGCGCCAGGGCCGCCACCTCGGGACGGGGGCGACGCTCGGCGGCGGCCATGAAGGCGCCGAGCGCCTCGTCGGGGCGGTCCTCGAGCGCCCAGGCCTGGGCGGTGAGCAGCTGCGCGTCGTCGGCCTCGGGGCTCTGCGGCCAGCGCTCCCGCAGGAGCCGGGCCTCGGTCCGCGCCTGCTCGAAGTTCCGGAGCTCGAGGTACTGGCGGGCCACGAGCAGCTGGAAGCGCGGCGCCTCCTTCGCGTCGCCCTGGGCCACGGCGGCATACTGGGCGATGGCCGCCTGCCGGTCGCCGAGCCGCTGCGCGTAGATGTCGCCGATGGCGGCACGGGCCTTCCAGGCGTCCTCGGTACCCGGGTACAGCGAGACGATGCGCCGGTAGTAGCCCACCGCGCCGGCGTAGTCGCCGAGGTCGAGGTAGGAGACGTCGGCCGCGTAGCGCAGCGCCCGCAGGCGCACGCCGGTCTCCCATTTCGGAATGGTGCCGTCGCCGAGCTCGCCCAGGATCTCCCGGTAGGCCGAGAGGGCCTCGGCGGATCGCCCCTGGTGGCGCAGCGCATTGGCCGCCTCCAGCTTGCCGTCGGCAGAGCTGCACCCGGCGACGAGGATCCCGAGCGCGAGCACCGCGGCGGCGAGCGCCGGGCGGGTCAAGCGGGCTCGCCTCCCGGACCGTCCTCGCCGGCGGCCGGCTTGTCTCCCGGATCGACCACCTCGTCGAGCGCCTCCTCGACCGCCGCTTCCCCGGCACCGTCCGCGGCACCGTCCGCGACGCCCTCCCCGACCACGGCGACGTTCTCGGCGACGCGGGCCACGCCGGCCACCTGCTCCTCGCGCGACTCCACGGTGATGAGCCGGACGCCCTGCGTGTTGCGCCCGATGACCGAGATCTGCGCGGCCGGCATCCGGATGAGCATGCCGCGGTTGGTGATGAGCATCACCTCGTCGGCGTCGACCACCGGCATCGCCGCCACCACCGGGCCGTTCCGCTCGGTGGCCTTGATGGTGATGATGCCCTTGCCGCCGCGCGTCTGGGTCCGGTACTCGGAGAGCTCGGAGCGCTTCCCGTAGCCGTTGGCGGTGACCGAGAGGATGGTGGGCGCTGCGCCCCCCTCGACGACCGGGGGCAGCGACTCCGCGCTCACCACCTCGTCCCCCTCGTCGAGGGCGATGCCCTTCACGCCGTAGGCGCCGCGCCCCATGGAGCGGACGTCCGACTCCTCGAAGCGGATGGCCATGCCCTGGGCGGTGGAGAGCAGGATGTGGCTCTGGCCGTCGGTGATGCGGGCGGCGATGAGGCTGTCCCCGTCCTCGATCGACAGCGCGATGATCCCGGAGGGGCGCGGACGGGCGTAGGCCTCGAGCGGGGTCTTCTTCACGATGCCCCGGCGGGTGGCGGCGAAGACGAAGGTCCCGCTCCCGGCGGTGGCCTCGCCCTCCCCCTCCGCTTCCTCGGCGGCGGCCGACCCGGGCAGCGCCGGCAGCTCGCGCACCGGCAGGATGGCGGCCACCTTCTCGCCCTGGGAGAGCTGCACCAGGTTCACGATGGGCTTGCCGCGCGCGGCGCGGCCGGCCTGCGGGATCTCGTGGACCTTGAGCCAGTAGACCCGGCCGCGGTCGGAGAAGACGAGCACGTAGCTGTGGGTGGAGGCCACGAACAGGGACTCGAGGAAGTCCTCGTCGCGGGTGGCGGCCCCGGTCTTCCCCTTCCCTCCCCGGCGCTGGGCCCGGTAGAGGGAGACCGGGTTCCGCTTCACGTACCCGGCGTGGGAGACGGTGACCACCATCTCCTCCTCCTTGATGAGGTCCTCCACGTCGATGTCGGCGGCCGCGCCCAGGATCTCGGTGCGCCGCTCGTCGGCGAAGAGCTGCCGGACCTCCTCGAGCTCGGACACGATGACGTCGAGCAGCACCTTCTCGGAGGCCAGGATCTCGCGGAGCCGGGCGATGGTGGCCTGCACCTCGGCCAGCTCGTCGAGGATCTTCTGCCGCTCGAGGCCGGTGAGGCGCTGCAGCTGCATCTCGAGGATGGCCTTGGCCTGGAGCTCGGAGAGGGCGAAGCGGGCCATGAGCCCCTCGCGCGCAGCCTCCCGGTCCCCGGCCTTGCGGATGAGCTCGATGATCTCGTCGATGTGGTCGAGGGCGATCTGCAGCCCGAGCAGGATGTGCTCGCGGGCCCGGGCCTGCTTGAGCTCGAAGCGGGTGCGCCGGGTGACCACGTCGCGCCGGTGCGCGACGAAGCGCTCGAGCATCTGCTTCAGCGTGAGGATCCGCGGCTGGCCGCCGTCGATGGCGAGCAGCATCACGCCGAAGCCGGTCTGCAGCGTGGTGTGCTGGTAGAGGTTGTTCAGCACGACCTGGGCCATGGCGTCGCGCTTCAGCTCGATGACGACGCGCATGCCCTCGCGGGAGGATTCGTCGCGCAGGTCGCTGATGCCCTCGATGCGCTTCTCCCGGACCAGGTCGGCGATGCTCTCGACGAGCCTCGCCTTGTTCACCTGGTAGGGGATCTCGGTGACGACGATGGCCTCGCGCTCGGTCTTGGGGTGGACCTCGACGGTGGCCCGCGCCCGGACCGTGATGCTGCCCCGGCCGGTCTCGTAGGCCTGCCGGATGCCGTCGCGCCCCAGGATCATCCCGGAGGTGGGGAAGTCGGGACCGGGGATGAAGCGCATCAGGTCGGCCACGGTGGCCTTGGGGTTGCGCAACAGATGAACCGCCGCCGCGATCACCTCGCCCATGTTGTGGGGCGGGATGTTGGTGGCCATTCCCACCGCGATGCCGGACGAGCCGTTCACGAGCAGGTTGGGGAAGCGCGCCGGCAGGACGACCGGCTCGAGCGTGGAGTCGTCGAAGTTCGGCGACCACTCCACGGTCTCCTTGTCGATGTCGGCGAGCAGGTAGTCGGCGAGCTTCTCGAGGCGCGACTCGGTGTACCGGTAGGCGGCGGCCGGGTCGCCGTCGACGGAGCCGAAGTTGCCCTGCCCGTCGATGAGCGGGTAGCGGAGGTTCCAGGGCTGCGCCAGGCGCACCAGCGCGTCGTAGACCGAGGCGTCGCCGTGCGGGTGGTACTTCTTCAGCACCTCGCCGACCACGCCGGCGCACTTGGAGTAGCGCTTGTTGTGGTGCAGCCCCTCCGAGTGCATGGCGTAGAGGACGCGCCGGTGAACCGGCTTCAGCCCGTCGCGCACGTCGGGGAGCGCGCGGCCGATGATGACCGACATCGAGTAGTCGAGATACGAGCGACGCATCTCGTCCTCGATGGCGACCTGCAGGCGCGGGGCCTCGGGGGGCGGCGCCGGGGGCGGGGCCTCGGGCGGGACGGGAGGGAGGATTTCTTCGGCCATTTTGGGGTCGCTCGGAGGCGGTCCGCGGGGGCGGACCGGTCCTCGTTCGGGACCCTTTTATGTAGCCGGATCCTGCTGGAATTTCAATGAGAAAGCCCCGCCGGCGGGAAGCCGACGGGGCCTGTTTCCAGGGGGTTTTCCGGTCACTTTCCGGCGACTTCGAGCCGGGCCGCAGCGCGGCGCACGCGGGCCGCCTCGAGGGCATAGCTCTCGTCCCCGGCGGCGAGGGTGCGCAGCCGCTCGGTGGCCTCGGCGATGGCGCGCCGGGCACGCTCCACGTCGATCTCCTCGCGCTCCTCGGCGCTGTCGGCGAGCACCATCACCTTGTTGTCGGCGACCTGGAGGAACCCGCCGCCGATGGCGTAGTGGACCTCGCGCCCGGCGTCGACGGCGGTGAGCCGGCCGGCCTGCAGCTGCGACATGAACGGCGTGTGGTTCTCGCGAATCCCGAAGCCGCCCAGGACGCCGGGCGCGCGCACCTCGTCGGCCTGCAACGTGGCGACGCGACGCTCCGGGGTGACGATCTCGAGGGTCAGTGCGGCCATGGCGTTCCTGGGTCCCCGGCTAGGCGCCGGCGGCGAGCTTCTTGGCCTTCTCGACCGCCTGCTCGATGGTGCCCACCATGTAGAAGGCCTGCTCGGGCAGGTCGTCGTACTTGCCCTCGACGATGCCCTTGAAGCCGCGGATGGTGTCGGCGAGCTTCACGTAGATGCCGGGGTTGCCGGTGAACTGCTCGGCGACGTGGAACGGCTGGGAGAGGAAGCGCTGGATCTTGCGGGCCCGGGCCACCACCACCTTGTCGTCCTCGGAGAGCTCGTCCATGCCGAGGATGGCGATGATGTCCTGCAGGTCCTTGTAGGTCTGGAGCGTCTCCTGGACCTGGCGGGCCACCTCGTAGTGCTCCTGCCCGACGACCAATGGATCGAGGATGCGCGAGGTGGAGTCGAGCGGGTCCACCGCGGGGTAGATGCCGATCTCGGTGAGCTTGCGGCTGAGCACCGTGGTGGCGTCGAGGTGGGCGAAGGCGGTGGCCGGGGCCGGGTCGGTGAGGTCGTCGGCCGGCACGTAGATGGCCTGCACCGAGGTGATGGCGCCCTTGTTGGTGGAGGTGATGCGCTCCTGGAGCTCGCCCATCTCGGTGGAGAGCGTGGGCTGGTAACCCACCGCGGACGGAATGCGGCCGAGGAGCGCCGACACCTCGGAGCCCGCCTGGGTGAAGCGGAAGATGTTGTCGATGAAGAGGAGCACGTCGCGCCCCTCGTCGTCGCGGAAGTACTCGGCGACGGCGAGCGCGGAGAGGGCCACGCGGGCGCGGGCTCCGGGCGGCTCGTTCATCTGCCCGTACACCAGCACGCACTGGCTCTTCTGCGGGTCGTCGAGGTTGATGACGCCCGACTCGATCATCTCGTGGTAGAGGTCGTTTCCTTCGCGGGTGCGCTCGCCGACGCCGGCGAACACCGAGAAGCCGCCGCGCTCCTTGGCCACGTTGTTCACGAGCTCCATGAGGAGCACGGTCTTGCCCACGCCGGCGCCGCCGAAGAGGCCGATCTTGCCACCGCGGAGGTAGGGGGCGAGGAGATCGAGGACCTTGATGCCGGTCTCGAAGGCCTCGACCTTGACGTTGAGGTCGGTCAGGGCGGGAGGGGCGCGGTGGATGGGCTTGTAACCCTTGGCGCCGATGGGGCCGCGCTCGTCGACCGGCTCGCCGACCACGTTCATGATCCGGCCGAGCACCTCCTTGCCGACGGGCATCATGATGCCCTTGCCGCGGCTCGTCACCGACATGCCGCGGATGAGCCCCTCGGTGGAGTCCATGGCGATGGTGCGGGCGGTGTTCTCGCCCAGGTGCTGCGCCACCTCGAGGACCAGGTTCTCCTTCAGGTCGTCGATGCCGGGGTTGGTCACCGTGAGTGCCGTGTAGATCTCCGGCAGCGAGCCGGGCGGGAACTCGACGTCGACGACGGGGCCGATGACCTGGGTGATCTTGCCGCTCTGGGTCTGGATCTCTGACATGTCGGTTTTCCCTGGGATCTACTTGAGCGACTCGGCGCCGCTCACGATCTCACTCAGCTCCTTGGTGATGTAGGCCTGTCGCGCGCGGTTGTACTGGAGGGAGAGCGCGCCGATCATCTCGGCCGCGTTCTTGGTGGCGGCCTCCATGGCGGTCATGCGCGCCCCGTGCTCGCTGGCGGCCGAATCGAGCAGCGCCCGCCACACCTGCACGTCGAGGTGGCGCGGAACGATGTCGGCGAGCAGCTCGGAACGGCTGGGCTCGTAGAGGAAGTCCACCGAGGCGGTGCCCTCGGCCGGGGCGGTCTCCACGGGCAGGAACTGCTTGAGCCGGACCACCTGGGCGATGGCGCTCTTGAACTCGTTGAAGAGGAGGAATACGGCGTCGACCTCGCCGGAGAGGAAGCGCTCGGAGAGCTCGCCGGCGATCTCGTGCGCCTTCTCGAAGGAGAGCTGGGCGTGGACGCCGGTGTAGTCCTTGCGCGTCACCACCTTGCGGGCCTTGAGGCTGTCGCGCCCCTTGCGTCCGATGGTGGAGACGGAGATCTCCTCGTACGTGTCGGCGTTCTCCACCAGGAACCGCTGGGCGCGCCGCACCACGTTGGAGTTGAAGCCGCCGGCCAGGCCGCGGTCGGAGGTGATCACCACCAGCTCCACCTTCTTCACTGGTCGTGAATCGAGCAGCGGGTGCGCCGCGGTCTCGTCGGTCCCGGCGCGCGAGGCGATGCGGTTCAGGGACTGCTCGAGGAGCGTGGCGTAGGGGCGGGCCTTGGTGATGGCTTCCTGGGCGCGCCGCAGCTTCGCCGCGGCCACCATCTTCATGGCCTTGGTGATCTGCTGCGTACTCTTGACGGAGCCGATGCGGCGCCGGATGTCGCGAAGGGAGGGCACGGGTAGCCTCGGGGGCCTTCCTTACGCCTTCTGCTCGAACTGGAAGACGCCCTTGAACTCCTCGAGCGCGGCGTCGAGATCCTTGCGAAGACCGTCGTCGAGCGCCTTCTTCTCGGCCAGCTTCTTCCCGACCTCCGGGTGCCGGGCGGCCAGGAACTCGAGCATCTCCTTCATGTAGCGGCTGACCTCCTCGACAGGGACCGACCGGATCCAGTTCTGCCCCGACCCGTCCTTCTGGGTGGCGGCGTAGATCTGGAAGATCTGCTTGTCGACCGAGAGCGGCTGGTACTGCCCCTGCTTCAGCACCTCGACGAGCCGCTCGCCGCGGGCCAGCGTCTCCTGCGTGGACTTGTCGAGGTCGGAGCCGAACTTGGAGAAGGCGGCCAGCTCGCGGTACTGCGCGAGGTCGAGCTTGAGCGTGCCGGCCACCTGCTTCATGGCCTTGATCTGCGCGGAGCCGCCGACGCGGGACACCGAGATGCCCACGTTGATGGCCGGTCGGACGCCCTGGTAGAAGAGGTCCGACTCCAGGAAGATCTGGCCGTCGGTGATGGAGATGACGTTGGTCGGGATGTAGGCCGACACGTCGCCCGCCTGGGTCTCGATGATGGGGAGCGCGGTGAGGCTTCCCCCACCCTCCTTGTCGGAGAGCTTGGCGGCGCGCTCGAGCAGACGGCTGTGGAGGTAGAAGACGTCGCCCGGGTACGCCTCGCGGCCGGGCGGGCGGCGCAGCAGCAGGGAGAGCTGCCGGTAGGCGACGGCCTGCTTGGAGAGGTCGTCGTAGACGATGAGGGCATGGCGGCCCGAGTCGCGGAAGTACTCGGCCATGGTGACGCCGGTGTAGGGCGCCAGGTACTGCATGGGGGCCGGGTCGGAGGCGCTGGCCGAGACGACCGTCGTGTACTCCATGGCGCCGTACTTCTTGAGCGTGTCGACGACGCGGGCCACGGTGGACTGCTTCTGGCCGATGGCCACGTAGAAGCAGTAGAGGTTGTTCCCCTTGTTGTTGATGATGGTGTCGATGGCCACGGCGGTCTTGCCGGTGCCGCGGTCTCCCAGGATGAGCTCGCGCTGGCCGCGCCCGATCGGCACGAGGGCGTCGATGGCCTTGAGCCCCGTCTGCATCGGCTCGTGGACGCTCTTGCGCTTCACGATGCCGGGCGCCTTGATCTCCACCTTGCGGGTGTGCTTCGAGTCGATGGGGCCACGGCCGTCGATGGGGTTGCCGAGGCCGTCGACCACGCGGCCGAGCAGCGCCTCGCCCACCGGCACCTCGGCGATCTTGCCGGTGCGCTTGACCGCGTCGCCCTCGCGGATCTCCTCGGCGTGACCCATGACGGCGACGCCGACGTTGTCGTCCTCGAGGTTCAGCACGAGGCCGCGGGCGCCGGACTGGAACTCGACCAGCTCGCCGGCAGCGACGCCGGAGAGGCCGTAGACGCGGGCCACACCGTCGGCCTGCGAGAGAACGGTGCCGGTCTCCGAGACGTCGACCTTCTTCCCGTAGTCCTTGATCTGATCGCGGAGGATGCGACTGATCTCGTCGGCGCGGATGTCCATGTTCTTCGTCTCCAGCTCGTGGCTAGTGCTTCATGGCGCGGCGCAGCTCCTCGAGCTGCGACCGGACGGAGCCGTCGTAGACCATGCTGCCGACCTGGGCGACCACGCCTCCCAGGAGGGCCGCGTCCACTGCGGTCTCCACGATGACCTGGGCCTTCTCGGCCTGGGCAAGCTTCTCGGCGATGCGCTGCGCCTCCCCGGGCGCGAGCGGCACGGCGCTCGTGACCTTGGCGCGGACCCGTCCGAGACGGGCGTCGGCGAGGTCGCGGAAGTCCTGGATGATGGCGGGGAGGTAGGCGAGCCGATCCCGGTCGGCGAGGAGGAGCAGGAAGTCGGCGGCGGAACCGGTGAACCCGAGCGCCTTGCCGAGGGCGGCGACGACGCCGCGCCGCTGCTCCTTCTCGAAGACGGGGCTCGAGAGCGTCTCGCGGAGCTCGGGCGAGGACGCGAGCGCCCTGCCGAGGCCATCGAGGCTGGCCAGCCACTGCTCGACTTGACCCTGCTCGTCCGCCAGGGAGAACAACGCCTTGGCATAGCGGCGGGCGATGGAACCGACGATCATAAGGGGGCCGCTAACTAGCACTCCGGAAGGGCGCCGGTCAAGGGAATGGGTTTGACGCTACGCGCACTTGGCCCCTCCCGGGAGGGACGGTCGGGCGGGGGAGGGGAGGTGCCTGGCTTCCGGTTGCCGGAGGGACACCCCGAAGCGAGGCCAAGCGCTTGAAATATCTAATGTTTTCTGTGTCGCCGGTGAGGTCGTCCCCGGGATGGCCTCGCCGGCGTCAATCCGAGGGACCCGAGAGACCCGGGTGGAGGGGGCCTCCGGCACCTTCGTCAGCGCACCGGGACGGGCCCGGTCGCCGCCCGCGCCGGCGGCTCCATCTTGCACTGGCCGTTGAAGGCCACGCCCTTCGCCACCGTCAGGGCGACGGTCTCGATGTTTCCGGTCACGCGGGCGGGCGGGTGCAGCTCCACCGCCACCGTGGCCTTCACGTTGCCGTTCACCGATCCGTGCACGATGAGGGTGCCGCAGGTGATCTCGGCGCTCACCTGCGCGCCCTCGCCGACCACCAGCGTGTCGGTGGTGACGATGCTGCCGGTGAAGCGGCCGTCGATGCGGACCGTCCCCTCGAACGTGAGCTTCCCGTCGAACTCGGAACCCCGTCCGAGGAGGGCATTCAGGTCGCTGCCGACGGCGGCAACGGGGGTCTCTTCGCGCTTGAGCATGGCCATGGGAGGGAAGGGTTACCCCGGCCCGGCCCGGGGATCAACGGGCGTCGTCCCTTCCCCTGACACCATGATGACACCTTAGGGTCACCCCTGATGGGTATCTAGGCGCCGATCTTCTCCAGGATCCCGTCCAGCTCGGCGAGCGATCCGTAGTCGATCTCCAGCTTTCCGGACTTCGCGTCCTTCTGGACCAGCCGGCAGCGGGTCCCGAGCCGCCGCTCCAGCCGGGTGACGAGCGCCCGGATGTTGGCGGAGTCGGTCCCGGCGGGCTCCTTCGCCCGGGTGCCCGGCGGGTGGAGCATCCGGCGGACGAGCGCCTCGGTGGCCCGGACCGAGAGCCCCTCCCGCACCACCTCGTGGGCCGCCTTGCGGATGATCTCGGCCTTCTCGAGGGCGAGCAGCGCCCGGGCGTGCCCCATCTCGAGGGCCCCGGCGCGGACCTGGTCGCGCACGTCGGCGGGCAGCTTGAGGAGCCGCATGGCGTTCGCGACGGTGGAGCGCTCCTTGCCGACCCGCTCGGCGACCTGCTCCTGGGTGAGCCCGTGCTCGCGGGTGAGCGCGTCGAAGGCCTCGGCCTCCTCCATGGCGTTCAGGTCGGCGCGCTGGAGGTTCTCGACGAGGGCGAGCTCGAAGGACTCGAGGTCGTTCGCCTCGCGGAGCAGCGCCGGGATCTCGCGCAGCCCGGCGCGCTGCGCGGCCCGCCAGCGCCGCTCGCCCGCCACGATGGCGTAGCCGGTGCCGGCGCGCCGGACCAGGATGGGCTCGAGCACGCCGTGCTCCCGGATGGAGCCGGCCAGCTCCTCGAGCCCGCGCTCGTCGAAGCGCTTGCGCGGCTGGGCGGCGCTCCGCTGCACCGACTCGATGGGCAGCTGCATCACCGTGCGGCCGGAGGGGGCGGGGGGGGCGGCGTTCTGGAGCAGCGCGGCCATGCCGCGGCCCAGGGCCGGGCGCTTGTTTCCGGGAGCGCTCATGGGTTCTTCCTCTCGCGCCTTCCGTCGCGCCGGGAGACCTCCCGGGCGAAGGCCAGGTAGCTCTGGCAGCCCTTGCTCGCCACGTCGTAGAGCAGGATGGGCTTGCCGTGGGACTGGCTCTCGGAGAGCCGGACGTTCCGGGGGATGACGGTGTCGAAGACCCGGCCGGCGAAGTGCTGGCGGATGTCCTCGGCCACCTGGGAGGCCAGGTTGTTCTGGCCGAACATGGTGAGGAGGATGCCGTCCACCTCGAGGGCGGGGTTCATGCCCCCCTTCACGAGCTCGACGGTGCGCAGGATGTCGGCGAGCCCCTCGAGGGCGAAGTACTCGCACTGCAGGGGGACGATGACCCCGTCGGCGGCGACGAGCCCGTTGAGCGTGAGGAGGCCGAGCGACGGGGGGCAGTCGATGATGACGTGATCGTAGGTTCCGGCGACGGCGGCCAGCGCCTCCCGCAGGCGCAGCTCGCGCCGCTCCGTGCCGGCCAGCTCGATCTCGGCGCCCACCAGGTGGCGGCTCGCGGGCAGCAGGTCGAGGAAGCGCAGCTCCGTCCGGCGGACCACGTCGGCGACCGGACGGCCGTCCATCAGCACCTCGTAGACCGACCCCTCCACCTCGTCGCGGGCCACGCCCAGCGCCGATCCGGCGTTGCCCTGGGGGTCGAGGTCGACGAGCAGCGTTCGCCGCTCCCCGGCGGCGAGTGACGCCGCCAGGTTCACGGCGGTCGTGGTCTTGCCGACGCCGCCCTTCTGGTTGGCGATGGTGACGGTCCTTCCCATGTCTCCTCGGTGTGCGGGGGTGCGGGCCGGGTTCTACCCTGATCGGGGGCGAGAATGCGCCGACGATCTGACAGGGGAGGGTACCCCGGGGGGTGAGGGGGCCCGGGAATGTTCCACGTGGAACATCCCGGAGGGGAGGGGACCTCTGTTCCACGTGGAACAGTGGCTAGCGGACGATGACGACGCCGATGCGGACGCCCCAGCCCGCCGAGAGGGCGGCCAGCGCGAACTCGGGCCAGGGCGGGTCCTCGAGCCGGGCCGCGTCCCCGACGAGGAAGATGTACTGGCTGGGGTCGTCGGCGCTCTCGTAGGCGCCGGACGCCTGCCGCACGTAGCTCAGCCCGTGGCTCCTGGCCCCCTTCGCATCCACGACCAGGTCGACGTACTGCCCGAACCAGAGCCCGGTGAGCTGGAAGCCACCTTCCACCCGGGCCAGGGCCACGTTCACCTTGGGCCCGGTGAGGCGCGAGCCCTCGGCCACGAGCTCGCTGGTCTCGTTCTGCTGCCAGCCGCCCTTCCACGTCCCGTTCGGCTCACGGGTGAAGAGCCGGCTCGGCGGCCCACCCCGGTCCCCGGCCGCCACGCGGGCATCGCTCCAGAGCGCCGAGCGGACCAGGTAGTTGTCGTTCTTGAGCCAGGCGATCCCCCCCTTCACCGGCCCCAGGTCGGGAGCGACCCTGTCCCGGTCCGCGATCGGCGGAGGTGTGGTCGCGCAGGCGGCGAGCAGGAGCGGCACGAGCTTCCCCCACGAGGACTTTCGCATTCCGGCCTCCGGCGGAGAACTCTACGTCGACGGTGACGGCCCCGCCACGTCCCTGCGGGTCAGTCCTGGCGGCGGAACGTCGCCACCGCCCGCTGCGCCCCCGACACCGGCAGCGCAAACCGGCGCAGGGCGACGAGCGCGAGCCCCGCGCCCGCCGCCGCCTCCCGCAGCGCCACCTCGTCCGCCTCCCGCCCCAGCGTGGCGAGCACCCGCCCGCCCGGCGCCAGGTAGCGCACCGCGAGCGGCAGCCAGCGCCCGGGGTCGGCGAAGGCCCGGCTCACCACCACCTCGGCGCGGGGCAACCCCTCCCGTTCCGGGTCGCCCCCGGCCCGCACCGCCACGCCGCGGACCCGGAGGTCGAGCTCGGCCGCCACCGCCTTCACGAAGGCCACCTTCTTCGCGACCGTGTCGCAGCAGGTGACCTCGAGGGAGGGCAGCGCGATGGCCAGCGGGATCCCCGGCAGCCCGGCGCCGCTCCCGACGTCGAGGAGCGTGGCCGCACCGCCGACCTCCGGCACGAGCGCCAGGCTGTCGACGAGATGCTTCTCGGCGAGCTCGGCCGGGTCGGTGATGGCGGTGAGGTTCACCTTGCGGTTCCAGGCGAGCAGCCGGTCGGCGTAGCGCGCGAGCTGCTCCCGCGCCGGACCGGGGAGCTCCACCCCCAGCGCGCGGGCGCCCGCCTCGAGGGTCTCGGCGAACGGTGCGTCCATCCCGGCCCGCTCCCCGACCTACCCGCGGCGCCGCCCGATGGCGGCGTCGACCTCGAGGGAGTGCCCTTCCAGGAATTCGGCCACCTCCTCGTCGGCGAGGCCGAGATCGCGGAGCACGCCCTCGTAGACGAACTTGAACCCCTGCCGCTGCTCGTCGCCGGAGAGGGCGAACGACCGGCGCAGCACCGCCGCGGCGAAGAGCTTCTCGTCCCGGGTCTTCTCGCGCGCCATGTCGGCTAGCGCTCCGCCGGTGGGTGCTTCGGCTTCGGGCCCGGCAGCACGAGCAGCTGCCGGAAGATGCCCTCGCCCTCGCTGCGGGTCACGACCCCGTCGACCTCGGCGAGCGCCAGGTGGACGGCGCGCCGGTCGCGGGGGCTCATCGGCGAGATGGCGACCGCCTTCCCGGTGCGCAGCACCGTCGCGGCGAGCCGCAGCGCCATGGCGCGCGTGGCCGGGTCGCCCCCCTCGGGGAAGCCGCCCACCTCGAGGTTCACCCACTTGCGCCCCTCGGCCCGCGGGTTCACCACCCGGTTGGCGAGCGCCTGCAGCGCCTCGACGAGGGCGCCGGTCAGCTCGACGGCGTTCCCGGCGCGCGGGACGAGCGAGACGCCGATGGCCTCGGGCGTCTCCCGGACCTCCACGTCCACGGCGGCACCCAGCCGGGAGAGGAGCTCGGTGCAGAAGGACCGGGCCCGCTCCACCTTCTCCGGCGCCTCCCGGGGCGGCGGCGCGCCCTCTCGCTCGCGGTCGTGCATGCGGGTCCCCTCCCGGCGTCAGGACGCCGTGGCGGCGGTGGCCTTGCGGTCCTTGCGCATGATCCACTGCTGCTGCGCGATGGAGAGCAGGTTGTTCACGAAGATGTAGAGCGTCAGCCCGGCCGGCAGCTTCAGCATGATGAAGGTGAAGAAGGCCGGCATGAAGTAGAGCAGCATCTTCGCCTGTGCGTTGTCCGCCGGCTGCGGCGAGATCTTCTGCATGACGAAGCTGGAGGCGCCCATGGCCAGCGGCAGGATGTAGAAGGGATCGTAGGCGGTCAGGTCCTTCACCCACAGGAAGGGCTGGCGGTAGAGCTCGACCGAGGTCTGCAGGGTGGCGTAGAGGGCGAGCCACACCGGCATCTGGAGGAGCAGCGGCAGGCACCCGCCCAATGGATTTACCTTGTGCTCCTGGTAGAGCTTCATCACCTCCTGGTTCATCTTCTCCTTGTCGTCCCCGAACTTCACCTTCAGCGCGTCGACCTTGGGCTGGAGCTTCTTCATCTCCTGCATGGACTTCATCGACTTCACGGTGAGTGGATAGAGGAGGGCCTTCACTAAGAGTGTAAGGAGGATGATGGCCGCGCCCCAGTTGTGGGCGAAGGAGTAGAACTTCTGCATCACCCACAGGAGGATGCGGGCGAAGAAGGCGAAGTAGTTGGAGACCGGGCCGTAGTCGATGGCGGTCTCGAGCCCCCGGTCGTAGGCGCGCAGGAGGTCGATCTGCTTGGGCCCGGCGTAGAGCTGGAAGGTGGACCGGGCGGACCGGTCCACCGGGATGCGCAGCCCGGCCAGGCTCTCCCCGGCGGCGGGGAGCTTCGCGAAGAAGCAGCTTCCGTCGGCCGCCTGCGGCATGAGGGCCGAGACGAAGTAGGCCTGGTCGAGCCCCATCCAGCGCGGCGGGCCGGGGAGCACCTTGAGCGCCTCCTTGCCGTCGAAGCGCTCGGTCTTGTCGCCGGCCCGGCAGACCGGGATCACCGACTCGAAGACCTCGCCGCCGGAGAAGAAGCCGGCGGTGGGGGCGTCGGGGGCCTGGAAGGCGGTGTAGAGGACGGCGATCGTCCCGGCCTTCTCTCCGCCGACCACCCCGAGCTCGACGTCGATCTGGTAGGGGCGCGCCCCGACCTGGAAGGTCTTGGTGACGTTCACGGCCCCGACGCGCCCCTCGAAGGTGACGCTCCGGGCGTCCCGGGCCGCCACCCGCATGGGCGCCCGCACCAGCGGATCGGTCCCGGGGTCGGAGCCGCCACCCAGCTCGGCCGAGGGCAGGGTGGACAGCGGCCAGGGCTCCCCCTCGCGGACGTGCACGAGGTCGATGGGGAGGTCGGGAACCTCGCCCTTTCCCCGCTTCCGGTAGGTCTCCTCCTTGAGGACGAGGCTCTTCAGCGCGCCGCCCCAGCTCGTGAAGGTGGCGCGGAACTCGGGCGTCTCGAGGACGACGGTCTCCTCGGGCGTGGCCGGGGAAACCGGGACGGCCGGGGGCGGGGCGACCGGAGCGGCCGCCTGGGCCGCGGCCTGGGGGCCCGACGGCGCGGCGGTGCCCGGCGCGACCTTCGCCGCGTCAGGGCCGGCCTTGCCCTTCTTCGGCATGAAGAACTCGTTCCACGCGAAGAGGATGAGGACCGAGCCGAGGGCGGCGAACATGATGCGCTTGCTGTCGTTCACGACGTACCTGCCTTCTTCTTCGAGATGATGCCTAAGGAACCGGGTCGATGCCGCCCGGGTGGAACGGATGGCACCGGGCCAGCCGTCGCGCCGCCAGCCAGCTTCCCCGCACCGCGCCGTGGCGCGTGAGCGCGGTCACCGCGTAGGCCGAGCACGAGGGGTAGAACCGGCACGACGGCGGGAGCAGCGGCGAGACCAGCCGCTGGTAGACGCGGACGAGCCCGACGATCGGCAGCGCAGCCGGGCTGGTGCCGTTCACCGTGCCCTCCCGCGGGCGAGCCGGTCCCGGGCGGCGGCCAGGGCGGCGCGCGCGCCGTCCATGCCCACCGTGGGAGCGCCCGCGCGTGCGATCACCACCAGGTCCACCGCCGGAAGATCGGCGGAGACGGCCCGGAAGGCCTCGCGCACCTGGCGCTTGATTCGGTTGCGGATCACCGCGTTTGCCACCTTGCCCGGCACCGTGATGCCGATGCGGGGCCTCTTCCCCCCTGCGTCGAGGGCGAGGACCACGAGCTTTCCGGCGAACAGGCGCTCTCCGCGCTGCTGCACCGCCAGGAACTCGCGACGGCGCAGGACGCGCGCCGCCTTGCCGAAGCGCACGGGATCCCGCCTCGGCGCCCTACTTGGACGGGGCCTTCGGCGCCAGCCTCTTGCGCCCCTTGGCGCGGCGGCGCTTGATCACGTTCTGCCCGCCAGCGGACTTCATGCGCTTCCGGAATCCGTGGGTACGGTTCCGCTTCACCTTCTTGGGTTGGTAGGTCCTCTTCATGGCGCGGGAAACTCCCCGATCGGCCGCGCCGTGTCAAGGATGCCATCCCCCAAGGGACCGCCGCCGACTCCCCGAGGAAAATCCGGAGCCTGACGTGTCCCTTGAACGAACACTTGATCCCCGTCGGCGATCTTCGCTAGAGAGTGTCTCGTCTCACGTTCGTCACGCAGTCCGCGCCGCTCAGAGCATTCAACACTTTCAGTGAACATCGTCTCCGCCTCGCGGAGGCCGTGCGACCTTTTCTCGCCGGGAGGGCCGAGGGGATGGCAACCGTGGGGCAGGGCGCACCGGCAGGGATCCCGCAACTCGACGGTCCGGCGCAGGAGCACTGGGGCCGGATCGACCACTACCTCCGCGGCCGGCTGCGCGAGGACCTATACCGGCGCTGGTTCGCCCCCTTGCGCGTGATCGGCCTCGACGGCGACCGTCTCCAGGTCGGCGCTCCGGACCCGTTCCACCGCGACTTCGTCGACGACAACTACCGGGACTGGTTCGACGAATTCGTCCCGGGCCTGGTGGGATTCCCCCTGCGGACCCAGTTCGTGGTGGACAACACGCCGCGATCGGTCCGGATGGCCGCCGTGATGGAGCCGGTGTCCGCCTCCTCCCCGCCGGCGCCGGGCGAGACGCGCACCAACCCCCGCTACCTGTTCGATACCTTCGTGGTCGGCGAGTCGAACCGCTTCGCGGTGGCCGCCGCCCAGGCGGTGGCGAAGACCCCGGGCAAGGCCTGGAACCCCCTCTTCCTGCACGGCGACTCGGGGCTCGGCAAGACCCACCTGCTCCACGCCATCGCCAACGCGATCCACGAGAACACGCCGGGCGCCCGGGTGGCCATCGTCACCTCCGAGCGCTACACCAACGACTTCGTCGACGCCCTCTCGAAGAACACCATGGCCGACTTCCGGCGCAAGTACCGGGAATGCGGCGCGCTTCTCGTGGACGACGTGCAGTTCTTCGCCGGCCGCGACAAGACGGCCGAGGAGTTCTTCCACACCTTCAACACCCTCTACGAGCAGAACGTCCAGATCGTGCTCTCCAGCGATCGCAGCCCCAAGGAGCTGAAGGGGCTCGAGGAGCGTCTCTGCTCCCGCTTCGAGTGGGGCATGCGGGTGCACATCGACACGCCAGAGTTCGAGACCCGGGCGGCCATCCTCAAGAAGAAGGCGCTGGCCGAGCGGATCGACCTCCCCGACGAGGTCACCTCGCTTCTCGCCACCCACATCAAGTCGAACGTGCGCGAGCTCGAGGGTGCGCTCATGCGCCTCGCCGCCTTCGCCTCGCTGAAGGGGGAGCCGGTCTCGGTGCCGCTGGCCCGGGACGTCCTCTCCGACGTCATCCCGCCCCCCGGCTACCGCCCGTCCATCGAGCGCATCCAGGAGGCCGTGGCGGCCCACTACGGCATCACCGTGGCCCGTCTCACCAGCTCCTCGCGCGAGCAGAAGATCGCCCTTCCGCGCCAGGTGGCGATGTTCCTCTGCCGGGAGCTCGCCAAGGAGACGCTTCAGACCATCGCCGAGAAGTTCAACAAGAAGGACCACACCACGGTCATCTCGGCCATCGAGCGGGTGAACGAGCTCTCCCTCTCCGACCTGGAGGTCCGCCAGGCGGTGGACACCCTCCGGTCGGGCGTCACCTCGTAGGATGAGGGCGGGGATCCGGCGTGGATCATCCCTGGATCGGACGGGGCCCGGACGTGGACGAGGGGCCCCTCCTGATCGGCCGGTTTTCTCCACGCGGCGCCGGTTCGACGATCCAGGGTGTTCTCCAGATCGGTTTCCCGTGTCCTTCCGCCGGCGAGACCCACTTCTCCACATCGATCGCCTCTCTACGATCGCGACGGATCAGAAAGAAAGATAGGATTCCCATCCCATGGAACTGAAGATCGGCGTCCCGGAACTGACCCGCGCCCTGGCCCGCTCGCAGGGCATCGTCGAGAAGAAGAGCACGATGCCCATCCTCTCCCACGTGCTGCTCGAGGCCCGGAAGACCGGCGAGCTGGCCGTGTCGGCCACCGACCTCGACGTCTCGGTCTCCGGAACGCACCCGGCCGAGGTGGCCAAGGAGGGCGGCCTCGCCGTCTCGGCCCGTCACCTCTTCGACATCGTGAAGTCGCTCTCGGGAGAGAAGACCATCTCCCTCAAGCGGACGGCCAACAACCACCTCGAGGTGAAGGCAGGCCAGGCCGAGTTCCGTCTCGTCGGCCTTCCCGCCGAGGACTTCCCGGCGCTGCCGAAGTTCGAGAAGGTCCCCTTCGTCACGGTCGATCCGGCGACGGTGCTCGGCCTCGTGGAGCGGACCGCCTTCGCCGCCTCGACCGACGAGACCCGCTACAACCTGAACGGCGTCTACTTCGAGCCGGTCGCGGGCGCGATGCGCTTCGTGGCCACCGACGGCCACCGGCTCTCCATGGCCGACGCAGCGGTCGAGGGGGACTTCAAGCTCAAGAAGGGGGTCATCCTCCCCCGCAAGGGCATCTCCGAGCTGCGCAAGCTCCTCGGGGAGGCGCTCGAGGGGGCCGAGGAGAAGCCCGTGGGCGAGCTGGGCTTCGCCGACAACTCGGCCGTCTTCCGTCGCCCCGGCGTGGTCCTCGTCATGCGGCTCATCGAGGGGTCCTTCCCCGACTACCGGCAGGTCATCCCCAAGGCCGGCGAGAAGGTGGCCACGCTCGGCCGTGAGCGGCTGCTCCAGACCCTGCGCCGGGTCTCCCTGCTCTCCTCGGAGAAGTCGAACGCGGTGAAGCTCGAGCTCGACAAGGGCAACCTGCGCATCGGCGCGCAGAACCCCGACCTGGGCGAGGCCCGCGAGGACGTGCCGGTCGACTACGCCGGCGAGCCGCTCAAGATCGGCTTCAACGCCAAGTACCTCATCGACGTCCTGACCGTGCTGCACGACGCCGACGTCCGGCTCGAGCTGGCCGACGACCTGTCGCCGGGCGTGGTCCGCCCGGCCGGCGAGGCGGCCGAGCACTTCACGGCCGTCATCATGCCCATGCGGATCTGAGGCGGGGGCCGTCCCCCCGGGCGGCCGTCCGGTCGACGTGCGGCTCCTCTCCCTCTCGCTGCGCGATTTCCGGAACGTCCGCGAGGCCCGGATCGACCCGTCCATGCGGGCGACGGTCCTCGTCGGGCCGAACGGGCAGGGGAAGACGAACCTCCTCGAGGCCCTCTTCCTGCTCTGTACGCTGAAGCCGCTGCGCGCCACGCGCCTCGCCGAGCTGGTTCGCTTCGGCGCCGAGCGCGCCCGCGTGGAGGGGGAGTTCGAGGGGGCCGGCGGCGTCCGCACCGTGGCGGTGGAGATCGGCCCGGAGGGGCGGACGGCCTTCCTCGACGGAAAGACCCTCTCCTCGTCGGACCGGCTCGACGCCTTCTTCGAGGGGCGGGCCGCCGTCTGCTTCTCCCCCGACGACCTGCTCCTCGTGAAGGGCGGCCCCGACCAGCGCCGCCGCTTCCTCGACCGGGCCGCCTTCAACCGCTGGCCGGCGGTGCTCTCCGAGGCCCGCGAGTACCTCCGCGCGCTCCGGGAGCGGAACGCGGCGCTGCGCCACTCCGCGCCCGAGGTGGAGGAGAGCTTCCGGGAGCCGCTCGTCCGCACCGGTGCGAGGCTCGTGGCCCGCCGCCTGGCGCTCGTGGCCGAGCTCGCACCCCGGGTGGCGGAGGCCTTCGCCGAGATCTCCGGCCCCGAGGCCGACGTCGCGCGCCTCGCCTACCGCCCCGCCGCCGGCATCCCGGTCGAGGGCACCGAGGAGGAGATCGCCTCCCGGCTCGCCTTCGTGCTCGCGCAGCGGATCGGGCGCGACCGGGAGAAGGGCTACACCTCCGCCGGCCCGCACATGGACGACCTCACCCTCGCGCTCGGGGGGAAGGGGGCCCGTCCCTACGGGTCGCAGGGGCAGCAGCGCGCGCTCGTCCTCGCGCTCAAGATCGCCGAGATCGAGAACCTCCGGGACGAGCAGGGGCGCCCGCCGCTGCTGCTGCTCGACGACGTCTCCTCGGAGCTCGATCCGGAGAAGAACGGCCACCTGCTGCGCCACCTGGCCGCCCTTCCTGGGCAGGCCTTCCTGACCACCACCGACCGGCGTCTCCTCGAGCCGGCGGCCGGCGAGGGGGCCATCTTCTACCGGGTTCGCGAGGGAACCTTCGAGCGCGATCTTCCCCCTGTGATCCCGGGCGGTTGAGCCCCGCATTCCCGGTTGCCGGGCCCGGCGGGCTCTGTTATATCCATCGACTCACAAGCCTTCGAAAATCCTCGACAAAAGCTCCGCGAGACCCCCTCTGGAAAACAACGCATCCGCACCGACGCCAGCGTCCGACATCGGGAACGCGGCGGGCTACGGCACCGAGGCCATCAAGGTCCTCGAGGGGCTCGAGGCCGTACGCAAGCGGCCGAACATGTACATCGGCGACGTGGGGGAGCGCGGCCTCCACCACCTCGTCTTCGAGGTCGTCGACAACTCGGTCGACGAGGCGATGGCGGGGCGCGCCGACCAGATCGAGGTCACCATCCACACCGACAACTCGGTGACGGTGATCGACAACGGATCGGGCATCCCGGTGGGGCCGCACCCGACGGTCATCGGGATGGACACGCTCGACGTGGTGATGACGAAGCTCCACGCCGGCGGCAAGTTCGAGTCGAACGCCTACAAGGTCTCCGGCGGCCTGCACGGCGTGGGCGTGACCTGCGTGAACGCGCTCTCCGATTGGCTCAAGGTCGAGGTCTACCGGGAGGGCAAGGTCTTCGCGCAGCGCTACGAGCGCGGCCACCCCACCGGCAAGGTCACCGTCATCGGCGAGACCCATCGCCGGGGCACGCGCGTCACCTTCCACCCCGACTTCCCGCTCTTCGAGGCCAAGGAGTTCAGCTTCGAGACCCTCTCCGGGCGGCTGCGCGAGCTCGCCTTCCTGAACCCGGGGCTCAAGATCACCATCGAGGACGAGCGCAGCGGCAAGAAGCACGAGTTCCTCTTCAAGGACGGCATCCGCGAGTTCGTCGCCTACCTGAACAAGAGCCGCCAGACCCTCTTCGATCCCCCCATCAAGCTGCACCAGGAGATGGCCACCGAGAACGGCGAGGCCTCGGTCGACATCGCCCTGCAGTGGAACGACGGCTACGACGAGAAGGTCTTCGCCTTCGCCAACAACATCCACAACCACGAGGGCGGCACCCACCTGGTCGGCTTCAAGGCCGCGCTCACCCGCACGCTCAACGCCTACGGCACGAAGAACAACCTCTTCAAGGAACTGAAGGAGGAGATGCCGTCGGGCGACGACATGCGCGAGGGGCTCGCCGCCGTCATCTCCATCCGCCTCCCCGGCGCCGCCTTCGAGGGGCAGACCAAGACCCGGCTCTCCAACACCGAGGCCAAGTCGATCGTCGAGACCATGGTGAACGACCGGCTCGGCGCCTGGCTCGAGGAGAACCCGCCGCTCGCCAAGCGGGTCATGGCCAAGGTTGCCGAGGCGGCCCGGGCCCGCATCGCCGCGCGCAAGGCGCGCGAGACGGTCCGGCGCAAGGGCGCCCTCGACGGCGCTTCACTCCCCGGAAAGCTCGCCGACTGCCAGTCGAAGGACCCCGCCGAGTGCGAGATCTACCTGGTCGAGGGGGACAGCGCCGGCGGCTCGGCCAAGCAGGGGCGCGACCGGCGCATCCAGGCCATCCTGCCCCTGCGCGGGAAGATCCTGAACGTCGAGCGGGCCCGCTTCGACAAGATGCTCTCCTCGGTGGAGATCGCGACCATCATCACCGCGCTCGGCACCGGCATCGGCCCCGGCGAGTTCGACGCCGACAAGGCCCGCTACCACCGCATCGTCATCATGACCGACGCGGACGTCGACGGCAGCCACATCCGGACGCTGCTCCTCACCTTCTTCTTCCGGCAGATGCCGGCGCTGGTCGAGCGGGGCTACCTCTACATCGCCCAGCCACCGCTCTACCGGATCCAGAAGGGGAAGAAGGAGAACTACCTGAAGGACGAGGGGGCGCTCGACGAGTACCTGCTCGCCATCGGCACCGAGAAGGCCCGGCTCGTCTCCGGTGACCAGGAGCTCGGCGGCGACGATCTCAAGCGGCTGGCCGAGGAGGTGCGCGCCTACCGCGCGCTGCTCGCGGTCGCCGACCGCCGCCGCGACTCCCGCGTCGTCGACGCGGCCATCCAGCAGGGCGACCTCGACGTGGAGACCCTGCGCGACCACGCCGCGGTGAAGGCGCTCGCCGAGTCCATCCACCACAAGGCCCAGAAGCTCTACCCGGACATCGAGATCCGGGACGCCAAGATCGAGCGGGACGAGGAGCACGGGCGCGACAAGCTGGTCTTCCACACCACCGTGGCCGGCGCGCCGCGCGAGACCCGGCTCGACTTCGACTACCTCTCGACCGCCGAGTGGACCGATCTCGCCGCGCTCCACGGGGCGCTCGCCGAGATCGGCCCCGGACCGTTCACCCTCCACGCCGGCGACGGCGCCGAGGAGGTCCCCGACGTCTTCGCGGCCGTGGCGGTCCTCAAGAAGGCGGCGGCGCAGGGGCAGACCATCCAGCGCTACAAGGGTCTCGGAGAGATGAACCCCGAGCAGCTCTGGGAGACCACCATGGATCCGGCCCGCCGAACGATGCTCCAGGTCCGGGTGGACGACGCCGTCGAGGCCAACGACGTCTTCAGCGTGCTCATGGGCGACGCGGTCGAGCCGCGCCGCGAGTTCATCGAGAAGCACGCCCTCGACGTGCAGAACCTCGACATCTGACCGATGGAACGGGCCCCGGCCAGGGGCAGGAGAGGATGCTGCGATGGACTGGTTCTACCGGCTGCCCATTCCACTTCTCTTCTTCGGGATCATGGCCACCTTCGTGGGCATCACCCTCGGTGGCATGCTCCTCTTCACGCCGGTCCGGGCGCGGCTGCAGGCGCGCTTCCAGCGCAGCTCCGACCAGGCCGCCTACTTCGGCACCCAGATCTGGCTCGCCTACACCCTCATCCTCAGCCTCACCGCGGTGGGGGCCTGGAGCGAGTACCAGGGGGCGAGCGAGAAGGTGTCGCGCGAGGTGGCCTCGCTCGAGGTGCTGCAGCGCGGCGCGCTCCTCTACCCCGAGCCGATGCGCACCCAACTCGACGAGTTGCTGCGGGACTACGCCCGGACCGTCGCCGAAAAGGAGTGGCCCGAGCAGCGGTCGGGGAAGCACCCCTCCGCGGCCAAGGAACGGTTCGCGTCCGTCGTCCGGCTGCTCGGGGACTACGAGCCGACCACGCTCTCCGACCAGCTCATGCACGCCGAGACGCTGCGGCAGCTCACCACCGCGTCGGAGGCCCGCCGGACCCGCGTCCACGCCACCGGCGCCTCCCTGCCCGGGGTGGTCTGGATCGTGCTCCTCGTCGGGGCGGCGCTCGCGCTCACCGGCGCCACCCTCTTCGTGACCGTGGACGACATGCCCCTGCACCTCACGCTGGTGGGCATCATGGCCGCCTTCGTGGGGCTCGTGGTATTCGTCACCGTCGCCCTGGACCATCCGTTCCAGGGGGCGGTGACCCCGTCCGAGGAAGGCTTCCGCTACATCGCCGATCGCCCGTTCGGTGGGCTGTCCAACAGAGGAGACTGACCGATGCCCCGCGCAGCATTCGTCACCATCGGTACCTACGTCCCCGACCGCGTCGTCACCAACGCGGAGCTGACGCGCTGCATGGACACGACCGAGGAGTGGATCGTCCAGCGCACGGGCATCCAGGAGCGCCACTGGGTCGAGCCCGGCCTGGGCACCGCCGAGATGGCCCACCGGGCCACGCGCCGCGCCCTCGACCAGGCCGGCTGGAAGCCCGAGGACCTCGACGCCATCATCTTCGCGAGCCTCTCCCCCGACCACATGTTCCCGGGCGACGGCTGCTTCCTGAACGCCAAGCTGGGCATCCCCGGTGTCCCCGCCATCGACATCCGCAACCAGTGCTCGGGCTTCCTCTACGGGCTCTCGGTGGCCGACGCCTGGATCCGCACCGGGACCTTCAAGCGCATCCTGCTCGTCGGCTCGGAGACCCACTCCACCGGTCTCGACATCTCCACCCGTGGCCGCGACGTGAGCGTGATCTTCGGCGACGGCGCGGCGGCAGCGCTCCTCGAGGCCACCGACGATCCGGGCCGGGGCGTGCTCGGCGTCGAGCTCCACGCCGACGGGCGCCACGCCACCGATCTCTGGACCGACCAGCCCGGGTCCATCTACAGCCCGCGGAACAACCACGCCATGATCGACGATGGCAGCGGGTACCCCAAGATGGAGGGGCAGAAGGTCTTCAAGCACGCCATCGTCAAGATGCCCGAGACGGTCCGCAGCGTGCTCGCGAAGGCGGGGCTCACCGCCGGGGACATCAAGGTCTTCGTGCCCCACCAGGCCAACCTGCGCATCGCCGAGACCGTTCAGAAGTCGCTCGGCCTGCGCGACGACCAGGTCTTCAACAACATCCAGAAGTACGGCAACACCACCGCGGCGAGCATCCCGCTCTGCCTCTCCGAGGCCATCCCGGCGCGGGGCGTGCAGCGGGGCGACCTGATCGCGCTGGCCGCCTTCGGAGCCGGATTCACCTGGGGTGCAGCGCTCGCGAGGTGGTGATGCCGCGAAAAGCCATTGAGGCGTCGTCCAACGGCAGGACTGCGGACTTTGGATCCGCGTATGAAGGTTCGAATCCTTCCGCCTCAGCCAGGTCCGCGGCCCGGGCGCCCAACCAGCGCGCCGAGGTGAAGCCGCTGCCCGTCCCCGCGCGCCTCCTGCTCGCGCCCATCGGTCCGCTCCCGCGCGGCCTGCTCGCCGACCTCTCGGCCGCGCTGCGGGAGGTGTTCGGCCCGGCCGCCGACGTCGTTCCCCCCCAGGTAAGGCCCGACTACGCCTTCAACAAGGACCGGCAGCAGTACCACTCCACCGCCGTGCTGCGCCGGCTCGAGGGCTTGCGGCCGCGCGGGCAGGACGCCCCGGTGCTGGGCGTGGTCGACGTCGACCTCTTCGTGCCCGACCAGCCCTTCGTGTTCGGCGAGGCCGACCGTGCCGCGAAGAGCGCGCTGGTGAGCGTCTTCCGGCTGAAGGGGAACGACGGCCGGCCCGTCTCCGCCGACCGGCTGACCCACCGCGC
>CAIVAR010000095.1 GCA_903904005.1 uncultured Anaeromyxobacter sp. | reverse complement strand
CAGCAGCGAGGCCTCGCCGGCGCGGACCCGCTACTCCCCGATGGCGGGGGGCCGGCGGTCGTCCGGCTCGTGGACGATCTCGTGGTGGGACGGGTCCTCCTCCAGCTTCCAGAGCCGGTCGACGAGCCCCTCCCGGTCGCCGAGGAGCAGCCCGCGGGCGATGCCGCGCCGCCGGGCCTCCACCACCGCGGCGAGCGCGGTCTCGCTCTCCGCGGCCGGCACTGCGACGACGCGGGGGCCGAGCGCCCGGGCGCGGACGACGAGCTCGTCGAGGGTCCGGATCGGTTCCATCTCAATTGCTCGCGATCTTCCCACGCAGCAGGTGGATGGAGTTCAGGAGCTCGAAGTAGTGGGACTCCTCCCCGACGGGAACGCCGGCCCGGATGGCGTGTCGGTTGATCTCGTCGAGCCGCTTCTGGAGCCCCTCCTTCTCCTCGTCGGACAGCTTCCGGCTGGACAGGATCTCCTCGATCTCGAGGAGCTCCTCGTAGTGCGGACGCTCCTGGACCAGGAACCGGAGCTTGCGCAGGTGCAGGTTGAGCTTCGAGAGCGGATAGAAGACCGCGACGAGGGTGAGCAAGAGGACCCAGGCGCGGTCGACGAAGCCGGCGATCCAGAAGGGCAGGTAGCGCATGACCGGCGGCGGTCCGTAGTCGTAGAACCGCGACGCCACCGGGCTCAGGGGCACGAGCGGGTCCACGTAGGAGGGGAACTCGTTTCGGCCGGCGAAGAAGAGCTGGACCGAGCTGCGGTTCATCTCCTTGATGGTCATGAGCAGCGCGAGCTGCAGGTCGGGGTGCATGCTCCTCTTCACCGCGAGGGTCGTGGTGGTCGCGACGAGCGAGACGTCGCGGGCCGGCACGGGCGGGAAGATGGCGAGCGATCCGGCCGGGAGGAGCAGCTTCTCGAGCGAGTTGTAGCGCTTCTCGAAGGCCGGCGCGTTCCCGAAGCTGTGGAGCTCGATCCCCTCGGAGCGAACCAGCTTCTGGACGATCGGGTCCTGGATGCTCGCGACCATCACGAGGGCGTCGAGCCGCCCCTCGAGGAAGTTCCTCGCGCCTTCCGGAAAGCCGTCCGGGACGAAGCTGCCGTCCCGCTCGAGATCGATGCCGTACTCCGCGAGGAGCAGCCTCGCGATCGCGTAGGTCCCGCTTCGCGGGGGCCCCAGGCCGACGCGAAGCCCGACGAGGCCGTGGAGATCCTCGAGGTGGGCGATCCGGTCCTTCCGGTAGAAGACCCAGATCGGGTCGTAGGAGACGCTCCCCAGGGAGACGACCTCCTTCCGCTGCGCGTCGGTGAGCGCCATCCCGTAGGCGAAGGCGGCGTTGACCGGGTCCTCCGGGTCGATCAGCCGGTCGACGTTCTCGGCCGCACCGTTGGTCACGACCACGCTCCCGTCGAGCCCCTTCGTGCGCAGGTACTCGACCGCCATCTCCCCGAACTGGTGCCAGTCGGAGCCGGAAAAGGCGGTGGCGAAGTGCACCTGCCGCTCGGGGAACGGGTCGAGGTACGCGATGATCCCGACGAGGCAGGCCAGGAACGCGGCCAGCAGGACCTTCGACTCGCGGGCCTGGTCGGCGATCGCCTTCAGCTCGGCGCGGACGACGCTGGCGACGTAGCTCCACAGACTCATCGGGGCGGAAACGTACCGGCGAACCCCTGGAACGACAAGCACGCAGGCGCGAGCCCTTGCCGCAGGGGCCACGAAAAGGGAGAATCGCCGACCCATTTCCGGAAGAGGTTCGATCGATCGTGGAGACGGTTGCGACGAAGGCGCCCGCTCGCGGGCTGTGGAGCGGTGACGAGGCGGTTGCCCTGGCGGCGCTCGACGGCGGGGTCGCGCTCGGGACCGGCTACCCCGGCACCCCGTCGACCGAGATCCTGGAGGCCTTCTCCGAGCTGGGGGGGCGTGCCCAGTGGGCCCCGAACGAGAAGGTGGCCCTCGAGGTGGGGCTCGGGGCGGCCTTCGCCGGCGCCCGCGTGCTCGTCACCATGAAGCACGTCGGCGTGAACGTGGCCGCCGACCCGCTCTTCACCGCCGCCTACACCGGCGTGGACGGGGCGCTCGTGCTGGTGTCGGCCGACGATCCCGGCATGGCCTCCTCGCAGAACGAGCAGGACAACCGGCGCTACGCGGTGGCCGCCGGCGTCCCCATGCTCGAGCCGGCCTCGTCCCAGGAGGCCTACGACTTCACGCTCTCCGCCTTCGAGCTGTCGGCGCGCTGGAAGATCCCGGTCATCCTGCGCATGACCACCCGGGTCTGCCACTCCAAGTCGGTGGTCGTCCGGCGCCCCCCCGTGCCCCCCGCGCCGCCGCCGAACTTCGTCCGGGACATCCGCGGCCGCGTCATGGTGCCGGCCTTCGCGCGCCCCGCGCATCTCAAGCTCCGCAAGAAGCTGGCCGAGATCCAGGCCTGGTCCGAGACCGCGCCCCTCAACGTGGTCCACGAGGCCAGCCCCGCCCTCGGCATCGTCACCGCCGGCATCTCCTTCCAGCACGTGCGCGAGGCCGCCCCCGAGGCGAGCGTGATGAAGCTCGGGGTGGTCTACCCGCTCCCCATCGAGGCCCTGCGCCGCTTCGCCGCCGGCGTGGAGCGCTGCGTGGTGGTCGAGGAGGGCGACCCGGTCATCGCCGACGCGATGCTCGCCGCCGGCATCCCGGTGGAGGGCAAGCCGGAGATGTTCCGCTTCGGCGAGCTCTCGGTGGCGCGGGTCCGCCGCATCCTGGCCCGCGACGAGTCTCCCGAGCCGCCGGCCGCCAAGGCCAAGCCCCCCGAGCTCTGCGACGCCTGCCCCTACCACCCGGTCTACGGCGCCCTCCAGCGCATGGGCTGCATCGTGGCCGGGGACATCGGCTGCTACACGCTCGGCGTCATGGAGCCCTACCAGGCCATGGACACCTGCGTGGCCATGGGGGCCTCGGTGGGCGTGGGGCTGGGGCTGCGCCACGTGCTCCCCGAGGAACAGGCCCGCAAGGTGGTGAGCGTCATCGGCGACTCCACCTTCATCCACAGCGGCCTCTCCGGGCTCGTGGAGATGGTCTACAACCCGCCCGCCACCGGCCACGTGCTGCTCGTGCTCGACAACGGGACGACCGCCATGACCGGGCAGCAGGAGCACCCGGGCACCGGGCGCACCATGGCCCACGACGCCACCGGCCACGTCTCCATCGAGGGGATGGCCCGCGCCGCCGGCGTCACGAACGTCGACGTGGTCGACCCGGTGAAGGATCCGAAGGGGTTCGAGGAGCTGCTCACCCGGCGGCTGGCCTCGAACGACCTGTCGGTGATCGTCTCGCGGCGCCCCTGCATCCTGGCCGCCGCCGACATCCGCCACTTCGAGAAGGTGAACGCCGAGAAGGCGGCCGCGGCCTCCCCCTGCGCCGCCTGCGGGAGCGACGATGCCCCATAGGGTGACCAACGTGGTCTTCGCCGGCCTGGGCGGCCAGGGGGTCATCAAGGCCTCCGACGTCCTCGCCGACGCCGCCTTCCGGGCCGGCCACGACGTGAAGAAGGCGGAGATCCACGGCATGAGCCAGCGGGGTGGCTCGGTCACCTCCGACGTCCGCTTCGGCCCGTCGGTCCACTCCCCCATGATCCCGGACGGCCACGCCGACTTCCTCGTGGTGCTCGCCCCCACCCAGGTGGAGAACAACGTCCACCAGCTCCGCAAGGAGGGGGTGCTCTTCCCGCCCGACCTCGTCCCGGAGGAGAAGCTCCGGAACAAGCGCAGCCTGAACGTCGCCCTGCTCGGCGCGCTCTCCACCCACCTCTCCATCGCCGAGGAGCACTGGCAGGCCGCCATCGCCAGCGCGCTCCCCGAGCGGCTCCTCCAGGTCAACCTCGAGGCCTTCGAGGCCGGGCGGGCCGCCGAGCGGGCCCGCGCCCCGGGAAAGGCACGACATGCCCACCCCTGATCCCTCGCGCCGGTTCCACCCGGCCAGCGCACCCGACTACGTCCCGGCCGACCAGCTGCGCGGCCTCCAGCTCGAGCGGCTGCAGCGCATCGTGCGCCGCGCCTACGACCGGGTCCCCCTCTTCCGGACCCGCTGCCAGGAGCGGCAGGTCTCCCCGGCCGATCTCAAGTCGCTCGAGGACCTGGCCCGATTCCCCTTCACGCTCAAGACCGATCTGCGCGACACCTACCCCTTCGGCCTCTTCGCGAGCCCCATGGACGAGATCGTGCGCCTGCACGCCTCGTCGGGGACCACCGGCAAGCCCACCGTGGTGGCCTACACGCAGGGTGACCTGGACGTCTGGACCCAGGTGATGGTGCGCAGCTTCGCCTCCTGCGGCCTCCACCGCGGCGACGTGGTGCAGAACGCCTACGGCTACGGCCTCTTCACCGGCGGTCTGGGCGCCCACTACGGGGCCGAGGCCCTGGGCGCGACCGTCATCCCCATCTCCGGCGGCAACACCGACCGGCAGATCATGGTCCTGCAGGATTTCGCGGTGACCGCCATCTGCTGCACCCCCAGCTACTTCCTGCACCTCGTCGAGCGGGCCAAGGAGATGGGGAGCGACTTCTCCCGGCTGCGCGCCGGGATCTTCGGGGCCGAGCCCTGGAGCGAGGCCATGCGCCGGCGCATCGAGGCCGACACCGGGGTGAAGGCCTACGACATCTACGGCCTCTCCGAGATCATCGGCCCGGGCGTGGGCGTCGAGTGCTTCGCCCAGTCCGGGCTGCACGTCTTCGAGGACCACTTCTACCCGGAGGTGATCGACCCGGTCTCGGGAGAGGTGCTCCCCGACGGCGCCGAGGGGGAGCTCGTGCTCACCACCCTCTCCAAGGACGCCATGCCCATGATCCGCTACCGGACCCGGGACGTGACGAGCCTCATCCCCGAGCCCTGCGCCTGCGGCCGCACCATCCGGCGCATCCGGCGCATCGGCCGGCGCTCCGACGACATGTTCATCATCCGCGGCGTGAACGTCTTCCCGAGCCAGGTGGAGACGGCGCTGCTGGCGGTGGAGGGGACGCTCCCGCACTACCAGATCGTTCTCTCCCGCGAGAAGGGGCTCGACGAGATGGAGGTGAAGGTGGAGGTGACCCCCGAGGTCTTCTCCGACCAGATCCGCGCGCTCGAGGCCCTGCAGCACAAGCTGGAGCAGTCGCTCGACCACACGCTCGGCATCCGCGCCCGCGTCACCCTCGTCGGACCCCGCACCATCCAGCGCAGCGAGGGCAAGGCGAAGCGGGTCATCGACCAGCGCCAGATCTGACGATCCGGAGGCACCCACATGAAGCTGACCCAGCTTTCGCTCTTCCTCGAGAACCGACCCGGCGCGCTGCGCCTGCCCTGCCAGGTGCTCGGCCTGGCCGGCATCGACATCCTCTCCATGTCGCTCGCCGACACCCAGCAGTTCGGGATCCTCCGGATCGTCGTGAAGGATCCCGACCGGGCCCGCAAGGTGCTCGAGGAGTCCGGGTGCGTGGTGAAGGCCACCGACGTCCTGGCGGTGGAGGTCCCCGATCGGGCCGGCGGCCTGGCCGACATGCTCGGCGCCTTCGAGGGCTCCGGCCTCTCCATCGAGTACATCTACCCGCTCGCCGCCGGCCACCGCGGCAAGACCGCGGTGCTCGTGCTCCGGGTCGAGGAGCCGGAGCGGGCCGCGAAGCTCCTCCAGGCCCGGCAGGTCCGGGTGCTCACCCGGGAGCAGGCCTTCGAGGCCGTGGGCGCCTGACCGTCCCGGATGGCCCCCTCCGCCGAGAACCGCGTCTGGGATCCGGCGGAGCTCCTGCCCCGCGCCCGGCTGGCCGAGCTCCAGCTCGAGCGGCTGCGCGCCTCGGTCTCCCGCGCCGGCGTCACCCCCTTCTACGACGGGGTGCTCTCCCGGGCCGGCGTCGCCCCCGGAGACCTGCGCACGCTCGACGACCTGCGCCGCATCCCCTTCACCACCAAGGACGACCTGCGGGCCCACTACCCGCTGGGGCTCCTCGCCGTGCCCCGGGCCGAGGTGGCCCGCATCCACGGCTCCTCCGGCACCACCGGCAAGCCCACCTTCGTCGCCTACACCCACGGCGACCTGGAGCGCTGGTCCGGGCTGTGCGCGCGCTTCCTGGTGGCCGGCGGCCTGCGCCCCGACCACCTCGTCCACGTGGCCTTCGGCTACGGGCTCTTCACCGGCGGCTTCGGCCTCCACCAGGGCATCGAGCGGGTGGGAGCCGGGATCGTGCCGGTGGCGGGCGGCAACACCCCCCGCCAGGTCATGCTGCTGCGCGACCTGCGCCCCGACGTGCTCGTCTGCACGCCGAGCTACGCGCTCCACATCGCGGAGGTGGCCCGCGCCGACGGCGGCGACCCGCGGGAACTGGGGCTCGCCTTCGGCCACTTCGGCGGCGAGCCCTGGACCGAGGAGATGCGCTTCGAGATCGAGCGGGAGCTCGGCATCCGCGCCTTCAACAACTACGGCCTCTCCGAGGTCATCGGCCCGGGCGTCTCCGGCGAGTGCGCCGCGCGGACCGGCATGCACGTCGCCGAGGACCACTTCCTCGTCGAGTGCGTCGACCCCTGGACCCTCGAGCCGGTGGCCGACGGCGAGGTGGGGGAGCTGGTCTTCACGAGCCTCACCAAGGAGGCCATGCCGATCCTGCGCTACCGCACCCGGGATCTGGCGGCGCTCGACCGTTCCCCCTGCCCCTGCGGCCGGACCGGGGCGCGCATGAGCCGGGTGGTGGGGCGCTCCGACGACATGTTCATCGTGCGCGGGGTCAACGTCTTCCCCTCCCAGATCGAGGAGGCGCTGCTCCGGGTGGAGGGGGCCGCGCCCCACTACGTCATCGAGATCGCCCGCCCGGGAACGCTCGACGAGGCGGTGGTGCGGGTGGAGATCCGCCCCGGCGACTTCTCCGATGAGATGCGTCACATGGTCGCGCTGCGCGACCGCATCGACCACGAGATCCACTCCATCACCGGGATCCGGATGACCGTGGAGCTCGTCGCCCCGAGCGCGCTGGGGCGCAGCGAGGGGAAGGCGCGGCGCGTCATCGACCACCGACGCGCCGGGGTCCCGGGGCGCGACCCGGCGTAGCCCCCACCGAGGTCCGGACCGGTGCTGCGGAGGTGGCCGCCGATCGGGTATCCTGCCCGGTCCCGTTCCCCTTGCCGGAGGATCCATGCGCCCCGCTCCCCTCACCGTCGTTGCCCTCCTCCTCTCCACGCTCGCCGGTCCGGCCCACGCCGCCGAGGAGCTCAAGATCGGCGCGCTCCTCTCCGTCACCGGCCCGGCCGCCTTCCTGGGCGCGCCGGAGGCCCGCACGCTCGAGATGCTGGTCGAGCAGGCCAACGCCCGCGGCGGCGTGGCCGGCCACCCGGTGAAGCTCATCGTGAAGGACACCGGGGGCTCGCCCGAGAAGGCGGTCTCCTTCGCGCGGCAGCTCATCGACGAGGAGAAGGTCTTCGCCATCATCGGGCCGTCCACCTCCGGGGAGACCATGGCGGTGAAGGCCATCGCCGAGGAGTCGAAGACCCTGCTCGTCTCGCTGGCCGCCGCCGAGGTGATCGTGAACCCGGTGGCCTCCCACGTCTTCAAGACCGCCCAGAAGGACAGCCACGCCGCCGCGCTCATCTTCCAGGACATGAAGAAGCGCGGCATCACCCGGATCGCCGTGTTCTCGTCCAACACCGGCTTCGGCAAGGCCGGCAAGGAGCAGATCGCACGGATCGCCCCCGAGTACGGGGTCCAGATCGTCCTCGACGAGGTCTACGACAAGGCGGCCACCGACCTCTCGGCCGAGGCCACCAAGCTGAAGGGCTCGAACGCCCAGGCGGTCCTCAACTGGTCCATCGAGCCGGCCCAGTCGATCCTGGTGAAGAACATCCGGCAGCTCGGCCTCACGCTCCCCATCTACCAGAGCCACGGCTTCGGCAACCTGGCCTACGCGAAGGCGGCGGGCACGGCCGCGGAGGGCGTGATCTTCCCGCTCGGCCACCTCGCCGTGGCCGACGCGCTGCCCGCCGGCAGTCCCCAGAAGCCGGTGCTCCTGGCCTACCGCGATGCCTACCAGAAGAAGTACGGCGAGGAGGTGAGCGGCTTCGGAGGGTACGCCTGGGACGCCTTCCAGCTCATCGCCGCCGCCGTCCAGCAGGTGGGGCTCGACCGGGCCAAGGTGCGGACCGCCCTCGAGAACACGCAGGGCTTCGTGGGGCAGAGCGGCGTCTTCCGGTTCTCGCCCACCGACCACAACGGCCTCGGCATCGACTCCTTCGAGATGCTCACCGTGAAGGGCGGCAAGTTCGTCCCGCTCGCGAAGTGAGGGATCGCGCCATGACCCGACTCGTCCCCGTCCTCGCCCTCCTCGCCCTCCTCCCCGGCGCCGCCCGCGCCGCGCCCGAGCCCATCAAGGTGGGGGCACTCCTCGCGGTCACCGGACCGGCCGCGCTGCTCGGGGCCCCGGAGGCCCGCACGCTGGAGATGCGCGTGCAGGAGCTGAACGCCAGGGGGGGCGTGGGCGGCCGCACCATCCAGCTCGTGATCAAGGACACCGGCGGCAGCCCCGAGAAGGCCGTCTCCTTCGCGCGGCAGCTCATCGAGGAGGAGAAGGTCTTCGCCATCATCGGGCCGTCCACCTCGGGCGAGTCGATGGCGGTGAAGGGGATCGCCGAGGAGGGGAAGACGCTGCTCCTCTCGCTCGCGGCCGCCGAGGCCATCGTGAACCCGGTCCTGCCCCACGTCTTCAAGGTGGCCCCCAAGGACAGCCTCGCGGTGGAGCTCATCTTCCAGCGGATGCAGCGGATGGGCGTCACCCGGCTCGGGCTTCTCTCCTCCAACACCGGCTTCGGCAAGGGGGGCAAGGAGCAGGTGGAGAAGCTCGCCCCGCAGTACGGTCTTTCGCTCCTGGTGAACGAGGTCTACGACAAGAACGCCACCGACCTCACCGCCGAGGTGGTCAAGATGAAGGCCGCGGGCGTGCAGGCGCTCCTCAACTGGTCGATCGAGCCGGCCCAGTCGATCGTGCTGAAGAACGCGCGGCAGATCCAGCTGGCCGTGCCCCTCTTCCAGAGCCACGGGTTCGCGAACGTCCAGTACGCCAAGGCCGCCGGCAGCGCGGCGGAGGGGGTCATCTTCCCCGCCAGCCGCATCGTCGTGGCCGACCAGCTCCCGGCGGGAAACCCACAGAAGCCGGTGGTGGAGGCCTACCGGAAGGCCTACGAGGCCCGCTACAAGGAGGACGTCTCCACCTTCGGCGGACACGCCTGGGACGCCTTCGGGATCCTGGTCAAGGCCATCGAGCAGGTGGGGCCGGACCGGGTGAAGGTCCGCGCCGCCATCGAGGAGATGAAGGGCTTCGTGGGAACGGCCGGCATCTTCAACTTCTCGCCCACCGACCACAACGGCCTCGACATCGGCGCCTTCGAGCTCTGCACCGTGCGGAACGGCCGCTTCGCCCCGCTGGGCGGCTGAGCTGCGACCGGGTACCTGGGCGGCATGACCCTCGACCTCGCGCTCCAGTACCTCGTCGCGGGGTTGACCTACGGGGCGATCTACGCCGTCGTCGCCATCGGCTTCAACATCGTCTACAGCGCCACCGGCATCATCAATTTCGCCCAGGGTGAGTTCGTCATGCTGGGCGGGATGATCGCCGTGCAGCTCTCGGCCTCGATGCCGCTGCCGGTGGCGGTCGCCCTCGCCGTGGTCGCCGCGGCGGCCGTGGGCGCGCTCGTCGAGGTGGCCTTCATCCGCTGGCTCCGGAAACCCACCGTGCTGCGCATGGTGGTCATCACCATCGGCGTCTCCATCCTGCTCCGGGAGGGTGCGCTCTTCCTGTGGGGCGAGGGGGTGCGCTCGCTGCCCTACTTCACCGGGGACGAGGTCTCGTCGGTGGCGATCGGGGGGGCCCGCGTCTCGCCCCAGGTCTTCTGGGTGCTCGGAACGGTGGCGGTGATCGTGGTGCTGCTGGAGTGGTTCTACCGGCGCACCCTGCTCGGCTGGGAGATGCAGGCCTGCGCCGCCAACCGCGACGCCGCAGCGCTGTGCGGTGTCCCGGTCCGGGGGCTCGTCACCCTCTCCTTCGCGCTGGCCGCCGCCATCGGCGCGCTGGCCGGCGCGGTGGTCTCCCCCATCACCTACACCTCGTACGCGGCGGGCGGCCCGCTCGCCATCAAGGGCTTCACCGTCGCCATCCTGGGCGGGCTCGGCAACTCGGGCGGCGCGGTGGCCGCCGGCCTGGCGCTCGGGATCGTCGAGTCGTTCGCCGTCTCGGTGCTGCCGGCCGCCTACAAGGACGTGGTCACCCTCACCCTGCTGCTCGCCGTGCTGGTGGTCCGGCCGAGCGGCCTCTTCGCGAGCGGCGAGGCCGCCCGGCTGAAGGAGTTCTAGGGTGGCCGGGTTCCGCCTCCCCGCCCCGGCCCGGGTGGCCCTCCTCGCCGTCCTGGTGGTGGCGGTCCAGCTCGCCACCCAGGCCTCCGGCAAGGGCTTCTACCTCACCCAGCTCACCATGACGGCCTACTACGCGCTGGCCGTGCTGGGGCTCTCCCTGCTCATGGGCTACGCCGGGCAGATCTCGCTCGGGCAGGCCGGCTTCTTCGCCATCGGCGGGTACACGGCGGCCTTCCTCTCCACCGTCGACCTCTCCGCGGGGCGGGGCGGGGCGGGGGTGGCCCTCGCCACCCGGCTGGGCCTTTTGCTCTCCCGGCCCGACCTCTACGGCGGCACGACACTCGGGGTGAACCCGTGGGTGGGGCTCGTGCTCGGCGTGGCCCTCGCCGCCGGCGTGGCCTTCGCGGTGGGCGTGCCGGTCCTGCGGCTGCGGGGGCACTACCTGGCCATGGCCACCCTCGCCTTCGGCACCATCGTGTCGGCGGTGGTGGTGGGCACGCAGCGGCTGGGTGCGGCCGACGGGATCTCCGGCGTGCCCCCCTTCCCGTTCCTCCCCGGGCTGCGGATCGGCGGCGGCGGAGCCGACCGGGTGGCCAACTACTACGTGGCCTGGGGGCTCGTCGGGCTCGCCATGCTGCTCCTCGGGAACCTGGTCGGCTCCCGCACGGGCCGCGCGCTGCGGGCCATCCACGGCGCCGAGGACGCGGCGCGGGCCATGGGGGTGGACGCGGCGCGGCTCAAGGTCCGCGTCTTCGTCCTGGCCGCGGCGATGGCGGCGGCCGCCGGTGTGCTCCTCACCCATTACGTCGGCGGCATCGGCCCCTCCGAGTCCTCGGTGATGAAGTCGGTCCGCTACGTGGCCATGGTGGCGGTGGGCGGGATGGGAAGCCTCTGGGGCGCGCTCTCGGCGGCGGCGGTGCTCGAGTTCCTCTCGCTCCGCGGGGTCTTCGGCGCCCACGACGACGCGGTCTTCGGCGGCATCCTGCTCCTCGTCATGCTCTTCTCGCCCGACGGGATCCTGAAGATCCCGGCGCGCGGGCTCCTCGAGCGGCTGCGCCCCCGTCCGGCCCGGCCCGGGGAGGGATCGTGAACCTCCTCGAGGTGATCGGGATCTCCAAGCGCTTCGGCGGGGTGCAGGCCGTGAAGGACGTGTCGTTCCGCGTCCGCAAGGGGGCGGTGAAGGCGGTCATCGGCCCGAACGGCGCCGGCAAGACCACCCTCTTCGACCTGCTCTCCGGCTTCCGCGCGCCCGACGAGGGCACGGTCCGCTTCCAGGACCGGGAGATCCAGGGGCGCCCCCCGCACGAGGTGGCGGCCCTGGGGCTCTCGCGCACCTTCCAGAACTTGAAGCTGTTCGGCCACATGACCGCGCTCGAGAACGTGATGGTGGGGCGCCACGTGCGCAGCCGCGCGGGGATGCTCGCCGGCATGCTCTCCTCCCCGGCGGCGCGGCGGGAGGAGCGGGAGATCGAGGCGCGGGCCCGGGCCGAGATGGCCTTCCTGGGCGTGGAAGCGCTCGCCGGCGCGCCGGCGGGGAGCCTGGCCTACGGTCAGCAGCGGGCGGTGGAGCTGGCCCGCGCCCTCTGCGCCGAGCCCACCCTCCTGCTCCTCGACGAGCCCGCCGCCGGCCTCAACATGCGGGAGACCGGGGCGCTCGCCGAGCAGGTGCTGCGCATCCGCGACCGGGGCGTCACGGTGCTGCTCGTCGAGCACGACATGTCGCTCGTCATGCGCATCTCGGACGAGGTGGCGGTGCTCTGCTTCGGGGAGAAGATCGCCGACGCCGACCCGCGCTCGGTGCAGCGCAACCCGGAGGTCGTCCGGGTCTACCTGGGTGAGGACTGATGCTCCGCGTCCGCAACCTCGACGTCTCCTACGGGCCGGTGGCGGCGCTGCGTCGCGTCTCGCTCCACGTGAACCCGGGCGAGATCGCCACCCTCATCGGCGCCAACGGCGCCGGCAAGACCACGTTGCTCCGCAGCATCGCCGGGCTCACGCCGGCCCAGGGGGGAGAGGTGCTCTTCCGCGGGGCCTCCGTGCTCGGGATGCGCCCGGAGCGGCTCGTGGCCCAGGGCTGCTCGCTCGTGCCCGAGGGGCGCCAGGTCTTCGCCACGCTGCCGGTCCGGGAGAACCTGCTCATCGGCGGGTCCCTTCGGGTGCGGCGCGGGCTCCGGCGCGAGGTGGAGGGGGACCTCGAGAAGATCTACCGGCTCTTCCCGCGCCTCCAGGAACGGGAGCGGCAGCTCGCCGGGACCCTCTCGGGCGGCGAGCAGCAGATGCTCGCCATCGGACGGGCGCTCATGGCCCGACCGGCGCTGGTCATGCTGGACGAGCCATCCATGGGGCTCGCCCCGCTGGTGGTGAAGGACATCCTCCTCACGGTGGAGCGCATCGCCGCCGGGGGCACCACGGTGCTCCTCGTCGAGCAGAACGCCCGCAGCGCGCTCCGGGTGGCGCGCCGCGGGTACGTGCTCGAGAACGGGCGGGTGGTGCTGGAGGGGACTTCCGAGGAGTTGCTGCGAAACCGCGACGTGCAGCGCGCCTACCTGGGCAGCGAGGTGATCCCATGAACGGGCTTCCGGACCGCGAGGCGATGGACCGCGAGGCGATCGAGCAGCTCCAGCTGGAGCGGCTCGAGGCCACGCTCAACCGGGTGCAGCGGAACGTGCCCTTCCACCGGCGCCGGTTCACCGAGGCGGGCTTCGACGCCGAGGACCTGCGCTCGCTCGCCGACCTGAGGCGCCTGCCCTTCACGACGAAGCGCGACCTGCGCGACAACCATCCCTCCGGGCTCTTCGCGGTGCCGCTGCGCGAGGTGGTGCGGGTCCACGCCTCCTCGGGCACGACCGGGCTCGCCACCGCGGTGGGCTACACCCGCAACGACCTCGCCACCTGGTCCGACCTGGTGGCCCGGGTGCTCGTGGCCGGCGGCGTCGGCAAGGACGACGTCGTGCAGGTGGCCTTCGACTATGGCCTCTTCACCGGTGCCTTCGGCTTCCACCAGGGGGCCGAGCGGCTGGGGGCGTCGGTCATCCCGGTCTCCTCGGCGAGCGCGCGGCGGCAGGTGGACATCCTCCGGGACTACCGGAGCACCGCGCTCGTCTGCACGCCCAGCCACGCCATGACGCTCGCCGACGCCGCGCTCGACGCCGGGATCCGCCCCGGCGAGCTCTCGCTGCGGTTCGGCCTCTTCGGGGCCGAGCCCTGGTCGGAGTCGATGCGCGCGGAGCTCCAGGCCAAGCTGAAGCTCGTCGCCACCGACAACTACGGCCTCTCCGAGGTGGGCGGCCCCGGCATGGCCGGGGAGTGCCTGGAGCGCAACGGGCTCCACGTGGCCGAGGACCACTTCCTCGTCGAGGTGGTCGACCCGGAGACCCTCGCGCCGGTGCCCGACGGCACCACCGGGGAGCTCGTGGTGACGACGCTCACGCGGGAGGCCCAGCCGGTGATCCGGTTCCGCACCCGCGACCTGGCCTCGGTCACCCGGGTCCCCTGCGCCTGCGGGAGGACCTTCGCCCGCATGAGCCGCGTGAAGGGGCGCACCGACGACCTGATCCTTCTCAAGGGCGCCCGGGTCTTCCCGTCCGAGATCGAGTCGGTCCTGCTCGAGGTCGAGGGCACCGAGCCCCATTACGAGATCGAGCTCACCCGGGGCGACGGCCGGGACGAGGCCACCGTGCGGGTCGAGGCGGCCTCCCCCGGGGACGAGCCGCTGCGCGCGACGGTGGAGCGGAGGCTCGCCTCCGCGCTCGGGGTCTCGGTGCGGGTCGAGCTCGTGCCACCCCGGACGCTGGCCCGCTCCGAGGGCAAGGCCCGGCGCGTCGTCGACCGCCGCCGCGTGTAGGCGCGTGACGCGCGGCGTCGAATGACGCGTCCCGCCGTGCGAATCCCTTCAACGGGGGGCCTCGTCGTCTTGACACGGAGGCTTCTCCCGACAAACAACAAGCGCTTACGCGCCGGCTCCGGCGCGTTCGCACCGGGATTCACCCACCGTAATTGGAGGCAGCATGACGCTTCGCCACCTCGCGCCCGCGCCACTCCTCGCGGTTGCGATCCTCGCCTGCACGCCTTCCGTCCCCTCGAATCCGAACACGTACGTCCCGACCGCCGCGTTCGATCCGACGACCGGGAACTTCCCGCTGCCGAGCGCGCTCGCCATCAACCCCTTGCTGAACCCCTACGTCCTCCACCCGCGCAACGCGCAGGACGAGCTGCTCGCCTACTTCTACGGCCAGGGCGGCTTCCCACCCGACCAGGTTCTTCCCATCACCTTCCCCATCGCCGCGCTCACCGTGAACGGCCCGAACGCCGTCACCTCGGCGCCGCCCGACCTCGACATGGGGTCGATCGTCCCGTGCACCGGCCAGCAGGCGCCGGGCAACTGCAACCTCTTCGTCTACGACGCGCTGGCGCCGGCCGCCGTGTCGTTCCCCGCGCTCACCACGGGCTACACCAAGGGCGCCACGCAGGGCACCCTGAGCGCGACCCCCGTCTCCGGCGGCAAGGTCACCACCTGGCGCCCGGGCGCGACCTACTTCTACGCGCTGCGCGGCGGGGCGAACGGCATCAAGACCCAGGCGGCGGTGCCGCTGCAGCCCTCCTCCACGATGTACACGCTGATCTACGGTGAGCCCGCCGACTTCACCTGCCCCTCCACCGCGCCCGACTGCGCGCTGAAGGACCTGAAGAAGCTCCAGCTCCTCTACCAGCCGATCTTCGCCGCCGTGCAGAACCGGGCCTTCCCGCTCCAGGAGACCGTGGTGGTGGGCGCCTTCACGGTCGCCCCGGCCACGACCTGGGTGGTCGCCGATCCCGGCACCGGCGTGGTGCCGATCCCCTCCAACTTCCTGCTCGACCCGCTCACCAACCGGGTCTCCGCCGCGGTCGACGCACTCATCGGGCTCCCCATGAGCTCGCTCGACGGCTTCAGCACCACCGCCCTCGAGATCGCCCAGACCTCGGGCCCCATCAAGGCGGCCAGCGTCCGCAGCTCCACCGGCAAGGGGGTCTACCTCTACAGGGCGGGGGCCACCTCGGCGTCCGAGGTGCAGACCGTCGTCGTGGAGCCGCCACCGATCACCATCGACCCCTCCACCGGCAAGCCCTGCGCCCCGGTGAACGCCCAGGGTGACTTCGGCCCGAACTGCGTCTCGACGATCATCGGCATCCAGCCGGCCGTCCTGATCCCCACCGGCGGCGAGCCGTTCGTCCTCCCGCCGCTCGAGGACAGGACCGAGTACGCGGTCATCGTGACCAAGGGCGTGACCGATCCTTCCGGCATCCCGCTCTCCAACACCACGCTCGGCCAGATGCTCCTCTTCACCCACCCGATCTGCTCGCCGTCGCCCTCGTGCGGCACCCCCGCCGGCGCCCCCACCGCCGCCTCCAACATCTCGGGGGTTTCCGGACCGCTCGCGTCGCTCCTCGAGGGCATGCGGCTGCGCCTCCAGCCGGTGGTCTCGCAGATCGCGACCGACCACGGCGTGGCCCGGGCCGACATCGTGATGCCCTACACCTTCCGCACCCAGACCATCCTCTCGGAAGCGCTCCTGCTCGGCGCCGCGCCCTACGCCAAGATCCCCGGGACAAGCACCGACGCCTTCCCGGATGCGCCGGTGGGTGCGGTGAAAGTCACGCCGGCCGCCATGGCGCTCAAGTGGGGCGTGCCCCCGACGTTGCTCTCCTCGGGCATCTCGACCTTCATCGAGGCGAACGTCATCACCTTCGACAAGCTCGACCCGGCCACCGGCGCCTTCAACCCGACCCCCACGGCGGGGACCTACGTTCCGCTGCCGACCATCATCGCCATTCCCGCCAGCGAGCCCCCCGTGGGCGGCTGGCCCCTCGTGATCGTCCACCACGGGCTCGGCCGCAGCCGCGGCGACTCCCTCTTCATCGCCCAGGCGCTCGCCGGCAACGGCATGGTGGTCGCCGCCATCGACGCCGCCAAGCACGGCGCCCGGGCCTGGTGCACGAAGAACACGGTGACGGGCGTCGCCTTCGGCTGCGCCAGCGGCGTCGCCTGCGACACCACGGTCTTCGCCGGACAGCAGGGGGATGAGCCCACCGGCAAGCCCGGTCTCTGCGTGAACAACGCGCTGGAACTCCTGCCCATCGGCTGCAACCCCGCCTTGACGCCTGGCTGCTGGGACGGCAAGGGCGGAACCTCGGCGACTTCGGGCTCCTTCGTGGTCACGGCCAACCTGTTCCGCAGCCGGGACACCGTCCGGCAGGACATCCTCGACCAGTCGATGCTGATCCGGGTGCTGACCTCGGCCAATGGCGTGGCGGTTCTCGCCGCCGCTGCCGAGGCCACGGTCACCATCGATCCCTCGCGCGTCTTCTACGTCGGCCAGTCCTGGGGAGCGATCGAGGGCACCAACGACCTCGCCGCCAACCCCCGGGTCTCCCGCGCCGTGCTGAACGTCGGCGGCGCCACGCTGATCGACATCCTCACCACCGCCCCGAGCTTCGAGCCGCTCTACGAGGGGCTCCTCGAGTCACTCCACCTGACGCCCGGGACGACCGGCTACCTGCTCTTCCTCATCAGCGCGAAGTGGATCGTCGATCCGGCCGACCCGGCCAACTTCGCGACGCACCTCGTGACGTCGCCCCTCCCCAACCTGCTCGTCGACCCCACCGGCCAGACCCCGATGGCGGCCAAGTCCATCCTGGGCCAGGGGGCGCGCTGCGACCTGACCGTTCCCAACGCCGCCAACGAACTGCTCTACGGACTCGTCGGTCTCGGGCCGCTCGACCCGACGGCGAACGCCACCTCTCCCGGTCTCCAGTGGTTCATGAACTCGACGGCTGGAAGCTGCCCGGCGAGCACCACCGGTCCCGGAGCCCCGCACGGCTTCCTGCTCGACTGGACCAACCCGGCCCTGGCGACCCGGGCGCAGACCAGCGTCGTCTCGTACCTCCTCGGCGGTCCCGTCGAGACCACCCCCGTCGTCGTTCCTTCCCCCTGAGGACCGCCATGCGCAAGCTCCTGCTCGCCCTCCTCCTGGTCCCGGCCGTCGCCTCCGCGGGCGGCTACTCCATCCCCAACGTCGTTCCCCGCGACCTCGCCATGGGCGACTCGCTGGTGGCCGACCAGACCACGTCCGGCGCCGTCTACCGGAACCCGGCGGCGCTCTCGCGCCTCTCCGGGCTCGACCTGACGCTCGCCCTCGGGATCGTCGGCAACGGGTCCACCTGGACCACCACCACCGACCTCTACCCCTCACCCGTCTCCCAGGACTTCAAGGCCGCCACGCCGGTGGCCTTCTACCTCTCCTGGTCGGGCAAGATCTCCGGCCACGGCTACGGCGTGGGCGTCGGCGTCGGTGTCCCCGGCGGCGGAAACGTCTTCTGGCCCAGCGACTGGGCCGGGCGCCACGCCATCATCTCCGTCGACCGGAAAGTCTTCGCCGGCTACATCTCGCTGGGCGTCGAGATCATCCCGCAGGTCCGCGTGGGCGGCGGCTTCATCTACTACTACGGGACCGAGAAGCTCACCGTGGACAAGGCGCTCCCCGGCGGCAGCGACGGGCTCGTCACCCTGGCCGACTCCGGCGGCGCCCCGAGCTGGGACGCGGCCATCGAGATCCAGCCCTTCCTCGACATCCCGCTGCGCATCGCCGCCGACTACAAGCAGCAGGCCTTCATGAAGCTGAAGGGACCGGCCAACTTCGCCTTCCCGGCGGCCTTCGGTGCCACCTATCCGAACCAGGACTTCACCCACACGCTCCCCTACCCGAGCACGTTCAACGTGGGCGTGGCCTGGCGTCCGATCCCGGTGGTCGACATCACCGCGGCCTACACGGCGGAGCACTACAGCGTCTACCAGTCGGACACCTTCGTCGGGCAGACCATCGACCCGTCCACCGGCCAGCCGCTCAACCTCTCGGTGTGGCGCAACTACGGCAACGCGAGCATCTACCGGGTCGGCGTGGCCTGGCAGGTCCTGCCGGTGCTCGAGGTTCGTGGTGGCGCCCTCTACGACCAGTCGGGCGTGAATCCCGCCTACTTCAACCCGTCCCTGCCCGACGCCAAGGCCTTCGCCGCCTCGGTGGGCCTGGGCTGGGACGTGATGAAGAACCTGAACCTGAGCGCCAGCTTCTTCAACGCCTGGTTCGAGACCCTGAACTCGGTCCCGGCGGCCAGCACGGCGACGCTCGACAACGCCTCGTCCTTCCCCGGCTCGTTCAGGAACTGGGCCTGGATCGCGAGCGTGGGGCTCAACTGGAAGTGGGACCCGCAGGCGACGCAGGCCAAGGCGAACTGAGCCTCGGACGTCACGCCGCGGTGAACGAGCGCGCCCTCCGGGGCGCGCTCTTCGTTTCGGCTACAGCCGGACGCAGTAGCCGGAGGTCACCACCGTGCCGGCGAGGTGCCCCTTGAGCCCGTCGTAGAAGCCCTGCAGCCAGCTGTAGAGCTTCCCGGCGTCGTCGGAGTGGCCGTTGGTGTTGAGCTGCCGGATCATGTCGATCTGCGTCCAGCCCGGGTGGGCCGGATCGGCGGTGAAGACCATGGAGCCGAGGATCTTGGGGACCTCGATGGTGCCGGAGGTCTTCCCGTAGAGCATCCGCACCTCGGTGGGGTCGGTGGCGGTGCCGGTCTGGATGCCGGCCCGCCAGGTGATCTCGAAGGTGTAGTGGCTCTCGATGCCGCCGTGCGGGATCTCCTTCGTCACGAAGTTGATCGGGTATTCCGCGCCCGTGACCAGCCACGCCTCGCAGTCGCTGTCGTTCCGCTCCGGATAGAAGCCGATGTCGACCCCGGTCGGGATCTGGAGCGCCTGCCACACCTGCGCGAGGGGGACGTTCACGCAACCCTTGGCCCGGCGCTCGCTGTAGCTCGGGTTCGCGAGCACCGTGCGCACGTCGCCGATGGCGACCGAGCCGGTGCCGGTCGCCTGCTGGCAGTCGGCCGGAAAGGCGACCTCGGAGGCCGAGGAGAGCGGTCCGAGCCCTGGCGGCAGCTCCGTGACCTCTGTCCCGCAGGCGGCGAGGAGGAGGGGAACGACGAGCATGGCCGGGAGGAGGTTTCGCGAGCGTCGGGTCATGGCTCACATTCTAACCAGTTTCGTTCCCGCGCGCCGCCTAACATTTTACACAGCAACATCAGCACTATACGAACAGATGTCCCCATACCCAGGGAGTACCTGGCCGCACCGGCATCGCGAATTCGCATCATTGCTCGCATTCGGTCATCCAGCCGTCGACAGCCGCCCTTCCCCGTGCTCCACTTCGGGCGTGCGCAAGCCCTCCTCGATCCGTCTGGGGCTCCTCCTCGCCGTGTCGGCCCTGCTGGTCGGCTGCGAGGGGGAAAAGCCCAAGGAGAAGCGCTGTGTGGACAGGGACGGGCAGTTCGTGGACGAGGCGCTCTGCTCGGTTGGGACCCCGGCCCCCGACGGCGGGGTCGGCTCGAACGCCACCGGCAGCTGGGACTCGCCCGACGGCGGCGTCCAGCAGTCCCACGGCGGCTTCCACTTCATCTGGATCCCCTACGGCATGTACGGGGGAGTGGGCACCTTCGCTCCCGGCTACGTCCGCTCCGGACCGGGCGGGGGTACCGTCCAGGGCCCGGCCTCCTCGGGGTCGGTGAGCCGGGGCGGCTTCGGCGCCACGGGCGCCTCCCACGCCGGCACCTCGGCGTCGGGCAGCTGACGCGGGTCGGGGGAGACGGTGGAGCGACGGGAACGGGAGCCACGCGACGGCTGGCAGGAGCGGGTGGAGAAGGTGGGGTTCCCCATCCACACCGCCGACGCCCCCTACTGGGACGAGTCGGCCTTCTGGGTATTCACCCCCGGTGACGTGGAGCTCCTCGAGCGGGCCACCGCCGAGCTCCACGAGATGGTCCTCGCCGCGGTGGGGCACGTCCTCGACACGGGGCGCTACTGGGAGCGGCTCGCCATCCCGCGGGAGATGGTGCCGCTCGTCGCCCGCTCCTGGGAGGGCGTGGACGGCGACGGGGACCCCTCCATCTACGGCCGGATGGACCTGGCCTGGGACGGCGCCGGCACGCCTCGCCTCCTCGAGTACAACGCCGACACCCCCACCGGCCTGGTGGAGACCGCGGTGGTCCAGTGGCACTGGCTGCAGGACGTGGACCCAGCAGCCGACCAGTGGAACTCGCTCCACGAGCGGCTGGTGGCCGGGTGGAAGGAGCTCGCGCCCTGGCTCCCGGTGGGGCCGCTCCACTTCGCGAGCCTCGACGTCCCCGAGGACGTGCTGACGGCCACCTACCTCCAGGACACCGCGGCGCAGGCGGGGCTCTCGACCTCCTTCGTGGAGATGCGGACCATCGGCTGGGACGCCGGCAAGCGGGCCTTCGTCGACGGCGACGGCGTGGAGATGCGCGCCTGCTTCAAGCTCTACCCGTGGGAGTGGATGGCGCGGGAGACCTTCGGCGCCATGCTGCCCCAGGCCCACACCCGCTGGATCGAGCCCGCCTGGAAGATGGTGGCGTCGAACAAGGGGATCCTGGCGGTGCTCTGGGAGCTCTACCCCGACCACCCCAACCTGCTCCCCGCCTTCCTCGAGCCCGGCGACCTCACCACCTACGCGCGCAAGCCGCTCCTCTCGCGCGAGGGGGCGAACGTGGTGCTGGTGCGGGACGGCGACGTGATCGCCGAGGGGAAGGACGAGGGCTACGGCAAGGAGGGGCACGTCTGGCAGGCGCTCTGGGAGCCGGCCGTCCCCATGCCCCGCTCCCTCTCCATCGGCAGCTGGCTGGTGCGCGGCGTCCCGGCCGGGGCCGGCCTGCGCGAGTCGGACGGTCCGATCACGGGAAACCTCTCCCGCTTCGTCCCCCACCTCATCTCCGAGGACGGAGGCGGCGACCCGCGCCGGCGGGCCCGCTTCCGGGCCATCGGCGAAGGGCGCTAGAATCTTCCATGGACGTCACCCCGGGGCGCAGCTGGCCACTCGGCGCCACCCTCGACGGGGCGGGCGTCAACTTCAGCATCTGGTCGCGCCACGCCACCGCCGCGGAGATCTGCCTCTTCGACCGCGCCGAGGATGCGAGGCCCTCCCGGATCATCCGGCTCGACCCGGCCCTGCAGCGCACCTACCACTACTGGCACGCCCACGTGGCGGGGCTCGCCCCGGGGCAGCTCTACGGATGGCGCATCCACGGCCCGTGGGACCCGGCGCACGGCTACCGGTTCGACGGCCACAAGCTGCTCCTCGACCCGTACGCCCGCGCGGTGGCCGTCCCATCCACCTACGACCGGCAGGCCGCGGCCCGCCGAGGCGACAACGCCGGGACGGCCATGAAGGGGGTGGTGGCCGACCTCTCCCGCTACGACTGGGAGGGGGACCTGCCGCTCCGGCGCAACTCACCCCACGCGGTGATCTACGAGATGCACGTGAAGGGCTTCACCGCCCACGAGAGTTCCGGCGTCGCGCCCGGAAAGCGCGGCACCTACGCCGGGCTCGTCGAGAAGATCCCCTACCTGCGCGACCTGGGCGTGACCGCGGTGGAGCTCATGCCGGTCTTCCAGTTCGACGCCCAGGACGGGAAGGGCGCGCTCTCCAACTACTGGGGCTACTCGCCGGTCTCCTTCTTCGCGCCCCACCTGCCCTACGCCGCGGCCGGCACGCCGCTCGGCGCCCTCGACGAGTTCCGCGACCTCGTGAAGGCCCTGCACCGGGCCGACATCGAGGTGATCCTCGACGTGGTCTTCAACCACTCCGCCGAGGGGGACGAGAAGGGTCCCACCCTCTCCTTCCGCGGCCTCGACAACCGGGCCTACTACATCCTGGAGGGCTTCCGGAAGTACGCCAACTTCACGGGGTGTGGAAACACGCTCAAGGCCAACCACCCGGTGGTGCGCCGTCTCATGCTCGACGCCCTCCGCCACTGGGTCGCGGAGATGCACGTCGACGGGTTCCGCTTCGACCTGGCCTCGGTGCTCTCCCGGGGCACCGACGGCACCCCGGTGAAGAACGCGCCGGCGGTCTGGGACATCGAGAGCGACCCGGTGCTGGCCGGCTCGAAGCTCATCGCCGAGGCCTGGGACGCGGCCGGTCTCTACCAGGTGGGCAACTTCGTGGGCGACGCCTGGAAGGAGTGGAACGGCAGGTTCCGCGACGACGTCCGGTCCTTCCTCCGCGGCGACCCGGGGCAGGTCTCCGCGTTCGCCAACCGGCTGCTGGCCAGCCCCGACCTCTACGAGCAGAAGCAGCGGGAGCCCGAGCAGAGCGTGAACTTCGTCACCTGCCACGACGGGTTCACGCTCAACGACCTGGTCACCTACGAGAAGAAGCGCAACGAGGCGAACGGCGAGAAGAACCTCGACGGCACGGACCACGGGCTGGCCTGGAACTGCGGGGTGGAGGGGCCCTCCGACGACCCGGCCGTGGAGCAGCTGCGCAACCGGCAGGTGAAGAATTTCCTGGCGGTGAACATGCTGTCCGCCGGCGTCCCCATGATCCTGATGGGGGACGAGATGCGCCGCACCCAGCTCGGGAACAACAACGCCTGGTGCCAGGACAACGAGCTCTCCTGGCTCGACTGGAGCCGGCGGAAGGTCCACGCCGACGTGCACCGCTTCCTGCGGCGGCTCGTCCGCCTGCGCTCGTCGGTCCACCCCGACCCGCGCCGCTCGGGGACCCTCACCCAGTTCCTGCGCAGCGCCTGCATCGCCTGGCACGGGGTGAAGCTCGGCGCGCCCGACTGGAGCGACCGGAGCCGCAGCATCGCCGTCACCTTCCAGGAACCGGACGGACCGGCGCTGGCCCACGTCATCGTGAACGCCTGGAAGGAGCCGCTCGAGTTCGAGCTGCCCCGGGTGGAGGAGGGCTGGCACCTCATGGTGGACACCTTCCTCCCGGCGCCGAACGACATCCTGACCTGGGAGGAGGCTCCGATCGTCGAGGAGGCGAGCTACCTCGCCAGCCCGTACTCGTTCGTCTTCCTTGCGGCGCTCGCGCCGGAGCGGATGCCGCCTCCCTAGCCGTTCGGCTGGGAGGCCATCCAGAACTCGAGCCCCTGCGCGTTCAGGTCGAGGTCCACGGAGAAGGACGCGAGCGCCTCCTCCCGCGTTCCCTTCCACCCGCGGCCGGCGAGCAGCTCGAGGAGCTGCGCGGCCAGCCCCGCCCGGATGGCGGCCTGCCGAGCGGGTCCCGGCGGCGCGCCCTGGGCCACCGCCACGTGCCCGTCGACGGCGGCGAGCATGGCCGCCGCGGCCTCGGGGATCCGCCCCTCGATCATGCCGTAGTGGGTGAGGTACATCCGCTCCGGCCGCTCGGCGAGCATGCGCGCCACCGACGCCCGCAGCGCCGGCGGGTCGAACTGCACCGGGGTGGTGGTCGGGTACATGAACGGACCGGACGCGTCGTCGAACTCCCGGTAGGAGATGCCGAAGGTGTCGCCGGTGAAGAAGCCCCGGGTGGCCGGATCGTGGACGACGAAGTGGTGCTTCGCGTGGCCGGGCGAGTCGAGCATGCGCAGCGCGCGGCCACCCAGGTCGACGACCGTTCCCTCCGGCGCCTCGACCACGCGCTCGGCCGGCACCGGGCGGACGTCGCCGTAGAGCCTGCGGATCGCCTCCGTGCCCCCGTAGACCTCGGCCGCCCCGGCGAGCAGCTTCGACGGATCGATCATGTGGCGGGCGCCGCGCGGGTGGACGACCAGCCTGGCCGCGGGCAGCCGCTCGAGCAGCGCCCCCGCGCCGGCGGCGTGGTCGAGGTGGACGTGGGTGACGAGGACGTGGCTCACCCCTTCCGGCGCGACCCCGGCGGCGGCGAGGCCGGCGAGGACGTGGGGAACGCTGTGCGCGGTCCCGGTCTCGATCACCGCGGCGCTCCCGCCGCCCTTCACGATCCACGCGGCGGCGATCCCCGGTCCCACGTAGCCGGTGTCGACGAGCACGACACCCGGCGCGACCTCGCGCGGCGGGGAGATCGTCGACTTCACTTCCGGACCCCGAACCCCGCCGGCAGCTGCATGCCCAGGTTCTTCAGCGTGAAGGCGTAGACGTCGGCGATCTCCTCGATGGCCTTCTTGGTGGGCTTGCCGGCCCCGTGGCCGGCCCGGGTCTCGATGCGGGCCAGCACGGGCTTCGGCCCACCCTGGTCGGCCTGGAGCTCGGCGATGAACTTGAAGGAGTGGGCCGGGACGACCCGGTCGTCGTGGTCGGCGGTGGTGACGAGGGTGGCCGGGTAGGCCGTGCCCTTCTTCAGCCGCTGGAGCGGGCTGTAGGCGTACAGCGTGTCGAAGCCGGCCTTGGTCTCGGAGGAGCCGTAGTCGCTCTTCCAGCCCCAGCCCACCGTGAACTTGTGGAACCGGAGCATGTCCATCACGCCCACCTGGGGAAGCGCCACCGCGGTGAGCTCGGGGCGCTGGGTCATCACGGCGCCCACGAGCAGCCCGCCGTTCGACCCGCCGTTCATGGCGAGCCGGCCGGCCGACGTCCAGCCGTTCTTCTGCAGCCACTCGGCCGCGGCGATGAAGTCGTCGAAGACGTTCTGCTTCTTCCCGAGCCGCCCCGCCTCCCACCAGCCCTTGCCGTACTCGCTGCCGCCGCGCAGGTTGGCGATGGCGTACACGCCCCCCATCTCCAGCCAGACCAGCCGGGAGACGCTGAAGCCGGGGAGGAGTGGCACGTTGAAGCCGCCGTAGCCGTAGAGGATGGTCGGGTTCTTGCCGTCGAGCGCCACGCCCTTCCGGTGGAGGAGGAACATGGGGATCCGGGTCCCGTCCTTCGACGGGTAGAAGACCTGCGTCACCTCGAAGCCGGACGGATCGAAGTCGACCTTGGGGGTGCGGAAGACGGTGGCGACGAGCGACGGCACGTCGAGCCGGTAGATGGTGGGCGGGGAGAGGAAGCCGGTGAAGACGTAGAAGGTCTCCTTGTCGGTGCGCTTGCCGCCGAATCCCCCGACGGTGCCGATGCCCGGGAGCGGCAGGTCGGCGACCTTCTTGCCGTCGAGCCCGTAGACCTCGACGGCGCTCTTCACGTCCCGCATCCAGGTGGCGAAGATCCGGTCCCCCACCACCGAGGCGCTGCGGAGCACGTCGGTCCCCTTCGCCTCCGGGACGATCTCCTTCCAGTCCTTCTCCTCCGGCTTCGCGAGCGAGACGGCGATCACCCGCTTGCGGGGCGCGCCCTTGTCGGTGAGGAAGAGGAAGGTGTCGCCCTGGACGTCGATGAAGGAGTAGGCCGCGTCCATCTTCGTGAGCAGCGGTTCGGGCTTCGCGCCGGCCTTGGCCAGGTCCTGCACGAAGACGACCGTTTCCGGGTTCGACCCCTTGTGGGCGCTCACCACCAGCCACCGCCCGTCGTCGCTCACCTCGGCGGCGAAGTACCACTCGGGCTGGTCGGGGCGCTCGTAGACGAGCACGTCCTTCTCCTGCGGCGTGCCGAGCGCGTGGAACCAGATCTGGTGATTCACGTTGCGTGCGGTGAGCTTCTCGGCCTCGGCGGGAGCCGGGAAGCGGGCGTAGTAGAAGCCCTTCCCGTCCTTGGTGAACGAGGCCTGGCCGAACTTGGCCCAGCGGATCTCGTCGGCGAGGTCCTTGCCGGTGTCGACGTCGCGGACCTTCCAGATCTGCCAGTCGGAGCCGGCGTCGGCGATGGCGTAGGCGAGCAGCTTTCCATCGTCGGAGATGCCCATGCCGCTGATGGCGACCGTGCCGTCCTTCGACAGGGCGTTCGGGTCGAGCAGCACGCGCCCATCCTTGGCCGGGTCATCCGTGACGAAGAGCACCGACTGGGGCTGGAGCCCGGAGTTGCGCATGTAGAAGTAGCGGTCGCCGTGCTTGCCCGGGGCCGAGAAGCGCTCGTAATCCCAGACCTGGGTGAGCCGGTCGCGGATGGCGCCGCGCTGGGGGATGGCCGCCAGGTAGGCGTCGGTGACGGCGTTCTGCGCCTCCACCCAGAGCTTGGTGTCGGCGCCGTTGTCGTCCTCGAGCCAGCGGTAGGGATCCTTCACCTTGGTGCCGAAGTAGTCGTCGACGACGTCGACCTTCTTCGTGACCGGGTAGGTGAGCTTGGCCGGAGCGGCCTGGACGGCGGGTGCGGCGGCGGCGGGTGCGGGGGTCGCGACATCCGCGGCGGCGAGGGCGAGGGCGAGGGCGAATTTGGCTGCGAGCAAGGTGGCCTCCAGGTGGGGCGGTGCGAGCGGAATCTAGCCGAATCCCGGCACCGGCGCTTGACGGGAAGGTGCCCCGTCCATGCCGGAATCCTGGCAAACCTCCCTGCCTCCGGGCAATATCCGCCACTTCCCCTCACGCTGGAGAACGTCCTTTGAAGATCGCGAACGGTTTGGTGGTGGGCGTCGACTACAAGCTCCACCTGGGCGACGGTGACATCGTCGACGCATCGGAGCCGGGCAGCCCGCTCTACTACATCCAGGGGGCGGGCAACATCGTGCCCGGGCTCGAGCGTGCGCTCGAGGGGCTCGGCAAGGACGACACGAAGCAGGTCATCGTCACCGCCGAGGACGGCTACGGCGCGCACGATCCCCAGGGCGTCCAGGAGGTCCCGAAGGAGGCCTTCGGCGGCGAGCTTCCCGAGGTCGGCCACCAGTACACGGCCCGTGGACCGGAGGGGGAGGTCGTCCCCTTCGTGGTGAAGGAGATCAAGCCGGAGGTGGTGGTGGTCGACCTGAACCACCCCCTGGCCGGCCAGGAGCTCCACTTCGACATCGCCATCCGCGAGGTCCGCGAGGCGACCGACGAGGAGAAGGAGCACGGGCACGTTCACGAACCGGGTGGGCATCACCACCACTAGCCTGGACGGGGGCGACCCGATCGAGTCGCCCCCCACCCGCCGGGGGGCGATACAACGAAGCATGCGCTCCGTCCGCCTCGGCGCCACCCTGCTCCTCGCCGCGGCCCTCGCCTCGCCGCTGCCGACACTCGCCGTGGAACCGGCGGTCGATGCGGCTCGCGAGGCGACGGTTCCGTGCACCTGCAGCGCCGATTGCGTGCGGGCGATCCAGTACGGCAGCGTCTGCGTGGAGGGGCACTGCGCTCCCTACGAGGACGCCTGGAGCCTCCTCGACTGGGTGGGGCTGGCCCGGGAGGGCAAGGGCCCGCCGGAGCCGCTCGTGCTCCTGCCCGCCATCCTCCCGGCCGTCGGCTACAACCCGGCCATGGGCGTGCTCTTCGGCGTCACCGGGACGCTGGGGATGTACCTGGGACCGCTCGCCGACACGACCATCTCCAGCCTGCAGGCGGTGGCCCTCTACTCGACGATGGCCCAGCTCACCCTCCAGGTCTCGACGACGGTGATGACGTCGGGCAACGAGTGGGAGCTGCAGGGGGACTGGCGCTTCCTCCTCTTCAACCAGAAGACCTACGGTCTCGGAACCGGACCCCAGGCCATGTCGGCAGCCGCCATGGTGGAGGACTTCAACCTCGTCCGCCTCCACGAGACGGTGATGAAGCGGATCTGGGGCGACCTCTACTTCGGGCTCGGCTACCGGCTCGACAGCTACTACGCCGTCAAGGACAAGGGCATGGACCTCACGGCGGCGGCGCCGGTGGTGGGGCCCGACTACGCCTACAGCCTGGCCTACGGCTTCAATCCGTCCCAGGGCGTGGTCTCGGGCGCCTCCCTGGCCTTCCTCTACGACAGCCGCGACTCCACCATCGACCCCTACCGCGGGCTCTACGGCGCCGCCTCCTTCACCGTGAACCCCACCTGGCTCGGCTCCTCCCAGTCGAGCACCAGCATGGACGCCCAGTTCCGCGCCTACGTCCCGCTCAGCGACGACGTGCCCCGCAACGTGATCGGGGTCTGGCTGCTCTACCGGGGCATCACCTCGGGCGTCGCCCCGTACCTCACCCTGCCCTCGATCGGCTGGGACCAGAAGAACCGCACCGGCCGTGGCTACGTCCAGGGGCGCTGGCGCGGAACGCAGGAGCTCTACGGCGAGGTGGAGTGGCGCTTCCGGATCACCAACAACGGGCTGCTCGGCGGGGTGGTCTTCGCCAACGCCGAGTCCTTCGCCGCACCGGCCTTCCAGGCGAGCGGCCCGGGCTGGAGCTACGCGAACGAGAAGGTCGGGCTCCTCCAGTTCATCCGGCCCGCCGGAGGCTTCGGCCTGCGCTTCATGATGAACCGCGATTCCCGGACCGCCGTGTCGCTCGACTTCGCCCTCGGGGAGAGCTCCTTCGGCGTGTGGTTCAACGCCGGGGAGTACTTCTGAGCCGTTCCTAGCCGCGCCGACGCTGTCCGCCGTAGCGCTCCTCGGCCGAGGCCGAGGCCACGTAGGACGGGACGACGTAGGCGAGCACGAGCCGCAGGATCTGCTCCTCCAGCTTGCCCGACGCCACCAGGTCGGGCCGGTCGAGCGTGGCGCGGTTCACGAGCCCCTCCACCGCGGCCACCAGGACGAAGGCGGCCATCTTGGCGTCCTTCACCTCGATGCGCTCGATGTTCTCGAGCAGCCAGGCCTCCACCAGACGCTCGTAGTTGGTGAAGAGCTCGTGGAGCCTGCGCAGCGCGCCGATGCGCGGCACCTGCTCGACGAGCGCGCGGTGCAAGCGTGGCTCGGCCTGCTGGGCCGCCAGCATGGCCCGGATCATCTCGGTGGCCACGTCCTCGGCCGTCGCCGCCGGCGGCGCGTTCTGCATCCGCCCGGCGATGTTCTCCTGCATGCGCGAGGCGTACTGCTCCATCACCGCGGCGACGAGCGCCTCCTTGCCGGGGAAGTACTGGTAGAGCGATCCCACGCTCACCCCGGCCTCCTGGGCGACCCGGTTGGTGGAGAGCGCGTCGTAGCCGTCGCGCACGAGCACCCGCGCGGTGGCGTCGACGATGGCGTCGACCGTGGCGCGGGACCGTTGCTGGGTGGGGGACTTGCGGGGAGCGGTTCGGATGCGAGCCATTGCTCGCATTCTACTAGAACTGGACCTGCGCGCCCATCTCCACGACACGATTCGGGGGCAGGCCGAAGAAGGCGCTCGCCGGCCGGGCGTTCCGGGCCAGGATGATGAAGAGCCGCTTCCGCCAGCGGGGCATGGTGGAGGGCCCGTCGGGGAGCAGCGTCTCCCGCCCCAGGTAGTAGCTCGTCTCCATCACCGCGTTCTCGAGCCGGGGACCCGGGATGGCGAAGGGGGGCAGCGCGGCCAGGAGCGCCGGCACGTTGGGGGTCTCCATGAACCCGTACCGCCCGATGATCTGGTGGATCCCGTTCCCCAGGCTCCGCACGGTGATCCGGTCGGCCGGGTCGACCACGGGGATCTCCTCGGTCCCGATCGAGACGATGAGCACCCGCTCGTGGAGCACCTTGTTGTGCTTCAGGTGGTGGAGCAGGACCCCGGGCGTCCCGGCGGGATCGGAGGTCATGAAGACCGCGGTGCCGGGGATGCGGTGGGGGGGGTGGCGCTCCAGGTCCGGGAGGAAGAGGTCGAGCGGCAGGGTCGTCCCGGCCACCGACCGGGCCAGCGCCTCGCGCCCCCGCTTCCAGGTGGAGAGGATGGCGAAGATGAAGCCGCCGGCGACGAGCGGGAACCAGCCGCCCTCCCGCACCTTGACCAGGTTGGCGGAGAGGAAGGACAGGTCGACGACGAGGAAGGCGAAGGTGAGCGGCCACACGGCCCAGCGGGACCAGTGCCAGCGGTCGCGCGCCACGCGGTGGAAGAGCAGCGTGGTGATGGTCATCGTGCCGGTGACGGCGATGCCGTAGGCCGCGGCGAGCGCGTTGGACGACCCGAACCCGAGCACCAGCGCCACCGTCCCGACGGCGAGCGCCCAGTTCACCTCGGGGACGTAGATCTGGCCGTACTCGGTGCTCGAGGTGTGGCGCACGGTGAGGCGGGGCGCGTAGCCGAGCTGGATGGCCTGGTTGGTGAGGGAGTAGGCGCCGGAGATGAGCGCCTGGGAGGCCACGATGGCCGCGGCGGTGGCGATGATCACCATCGGCCAGAGCGCCCAACCCGGGACCGCCTTGTAGAAGGGGTTGGTCACCGCCTCGGGGTTCCGGAGGAGCAGCGACCCCTGCCCCATGTAGTTGAGCAGGAGCGACGGCATCGCGATCGTGTACCAGGCGAGCCGGATGGGGCGGCGGCCGAAGTGGCCCATGTCGGCGTAGAGCGCCTCGGCGCCGGTGAGGACCAGCACCACGCTCCCCAGCACGAGGAACCCGGCGCCGCGGTTCCGGACGAAGAACTCGAAGCCGTGCACGGGGTTGATGGCCCGGAGCACGCCCGGCTCCTGCCAGACGTTCCAGGCGCCGATGGCGGCGATGCTCGCGAACCAGAGCAGCATGACCGGGCCGAAGACCGCGCCCACCGCGGCCGACCCCCGCTTCTGGAAGGCGAAGAGCAGGACGAGGACGAACACGGTCGCCGGCACCACGGCGGGCTTCATCGCCGGCGTGACCTCGATGAGCCCCTCCATGGCGCCGAGCACGCTGATGGCGGGGGTGATGACGCCGTCGCCGTACAGGAGCGCCGCCCCGAAGAGGCCGAGGATGAGGAGGGTCTTGCGGCCGCGGTTGGTCTTCTCCTGCTGGCTGACGAGCGCCATGAGGGCGAGGATCCCCCCCTCGCCGCGGTTGTCGGCCCGCATGACGAAGGAGAGGTACTTGAAGGTGACCACGAAGGTCATCGCCCAGACGACGAGCGACAGGATCCCGAGCACGTTCTCGGGCGTGAGCGGCACGCTGTGGGTGCCCTGGAAGCTCTCCTTGAGGGCGTAGAGCGGGCTCGTCCCGATGTCGCCGTAGACCACCCCGAGCGCGCCGAGGGCGAGCGCCGCCATCGCGCCCCTGGACTTCGGACCCGCCGGGTGGACGTGGGCTGCTGGGCTGGGCGAGGGGTCTGTCAGGCGGGGGCTCCGGATCGGCGGCGACAGGGTTAACCGATCCCGCGCCGCCGGTCGAGGGGGTTGCACCACGCGTGCCAGCGGGGTTGGCGCGCCCGGGCACCCCCCGGGTGGGGCGTCCATCCGAAACCGCCGGAGTTCCAGCGGAAAGTTCCGGTCAGAGCGAGAAGCTTCCCTTCACGCCGATCTGGAACCACCCGTGGACCGCCCTGTTGGGGATGCTCGTGTCGGTGGTCTGTCCGTCCCGCTTCAGGCTGGCCCGGCTGAACTCGCCGACGGATCCCGAGACCCACGGGCCGACCATCCAGCCCGGGGAGACCTCGACGTCCCATCCGGCCTGGAAATTCGCGTACTCCCATCCGGCGACGTCGAGCTTCGTGGTGAAGGACGGGCTCGTGTACGAGGTGAACATCCACTCCCACCCCGTCCCCAGCCCGGCCCACGGACCGCCGTGGTCGCGGAAGGCATAGGTGGCCTGCAGCCCGAGGCGGAGCCCGGTCATCGAGCAGGACTGGCCCACCTTGCACTCACCGATCTGGAGCACGCTCCAGGCGTACTGGGCGTAGGCGCCCACGAACCAGCGCCGGTGGACGGTCATCCCCACGTCGATCTGCAGCGGGATCGACACCGCGATGAGCTCGTCGATGAGCAGGGACCCGTTTCCGGGATCGGAGAGCACGCTCCCCATCGGGAAGGCCGCCGAGACCCGGGCGCCGAGCGCGAAGCCCAGCACCGGCGGGGAAGGCTCCTCCGGCGCGGCGGGCAGGCCCATCGCCGGGAGGACGAGCGCGGTGATGGCGAGCAGGGTCCTCGGGGTCACGGCCCGAGCGTACCGCACAATCGGCGCACCGCCTCGACCAGTTCCTGGGCATCGAGGGGCTTGAACAGGGTCGCGGTCGAACGGAGCCCCGGCGGCGAATCCCCCCCGATCCGGGTGACCGCGAGCAGGGAGGCGCCCGCGCAGGCCGGGTCGTCGCGGAGGGCGGCGAGGTCGCCCCGCCCGTCCGGCGAGATCCCCTCGAGGCCGACGACGAGGAGGCGCGGGGCGCAACCCCGGCGCACCGCCTCGAGCCCCTCCACGGCCGAGGCCACCTCCACCACGGTGTGCGCGCTGCGGCGCAGGAGGGCGGCCACCCGGCCCCGGAAGGCGGCGTCGCCGTCGACGAGCAGCACGTCGACCGGCGAGGCGGGGACCCCCTGCTCGGGTGGGGGCGCGACGATCCGGCCGAGGATCCCGCCGGAGGGACCCTCCTCGTTCACGGGGAGACCCGGTCCAGGAAGGCGGCGGCCGCGGCGGTCACCTCGATCGGCGACTCGATCGCGACCATGTGGCCGGCGCCCGGGACGAGGAGCAGCCCCTCCCCGGGGAGCCGCTCCCGCAGGAAGGCGGCGTACTTCGGGGGGGTGAGCCGGTCCTCCTCCCCCACCACCACGAACGCCGGCGCCCGGATCGACCCGAGCCGGGCCATCGCGTCGAAGGCATCGCAGGCGGCGAAGTCGTCGTGCAGGACGCCGGCCGGCAGCGCCGCCACCGCCCGGGCATGGGCGGCCCGGTCCGCGACCGACGTCGAGGGGCCGAAGGAGAAGGCCGCCACGCCCTCCGCCACCTCGGCCGCCCGGGCCGGATCGGCCGATCCCTCGAGGATGGCCGGGGCCACCCGGAGCCTGGCCCCCGTCCCGACGAGGAAGAGCCCGGCCACCCGGTCGGGCGCGTCCATCGCGAGGGAGAGGGCGATGGCGCCTCCCATGGAGTGGCCGGCCACGACGGCGCGCGGGATCCCGAGCGCGTCGAGCATGCCGAGGAGCGCCCCGGCGTAGCCGGCGATGGTGGTCTCCCCGGGGAGCGGGGCCTGGCCGTGTCCGGGGAGGTCGACCGCGAGGACCCGGCGCCCGGGGAGCGCGCGGAGCGTCTCGGGCCAGTGGAGGTGGGTTCCCCCGGCGCCGTGGACGAGGAGGAGGGGTGCCCCGCGGGCACCCTCGGGGGCGTGGTCCCAGAAGGCGACGCCGGCAGCGATGCTCAGGCCCATGCGCACTCGCAGGTGAAGTGGCGGAGGTACCGGGCCTGCTTCACGATGCGCACGCCGCGCACCTCCCCGGCTCGTTCCTTCACCTCGGCGATCACCTCGGCAGCGTAGTCGAAGTGACTTTGCGTGTACATCCGGCGGGGAAAGGCGAGCCGGACGAGCTCCATGGCGTGGAAGGTCTCCTCCCCGTCGTCGCGCCGCTTGCCGAACATCACCGAGCCGATCTCCACCCCCCGGATGCCCCCCCCGAGGTAGAGGGCGTTGGCGAGCGCCCAGGCCGGGTAGCGGTCCACCGGCATCTCGGGGAGCACCGACCGGGCGTCGATGTAGACGGCGTGGCCGCCGGTGGGGCGGACGAACCCCACCCCGATGGCGTCGAGCTTCTCCCCCAGGTACTCCGCGGTGCGCAGCCGGTAACGGAGGTACTGCTCGTCGAGCACCTCCTCGAGCCCCACCGCCATGGCCTCCAGGTCCCGCCCGGCCAGCCCGCCGTAGGTGGGGAAGCCCTCGGTGAGGATGAGCATGTTGCGCACCCCCTCCAGCCAGTCGTCGCGCCGCAGGGCGAGGAATCCGCCGATGTTCACCATGCCGTCCTTCTTGGCGCTCATGGTGCAGCCGTCGGCCAGCGCGAACATCTCCTGGGCGATGCGCTTCACCGGCACGTCGGCATAGCCCGGCTCGCGCATCTTCACGAACATGGCGTTCTCGGCGAACCGGCAGGCGTCGATGACGAGCGGCTTGCCGTGGCGGTGGAGGAGCTCGGCGTAGGCCCGGAGGTTCGCCATCGACACCGGCTGGCCGCCACCGGTGTTGTTGGTGACCGTGATCATCCCGAAGGGGATCCTGTCCCCCTCGCGCTTCAGCAGATCCTCGACCCGGCCCAGGTCGATGTTCCCCTTGAAGGGGTGGACGGTGGCCGGCTGGAGCCCCTCCGGGATGACGAGATCCCGGGCCTCGGCGCCGCTCCACTCGAGCAGCGCCCGGGTGGTGTCGAAGTGGCAGTTGCTGGGCACGACGTGCCCCGGCTTGCACACCGTTCCGAACAGGATGCGCTCGGCGGCCCGCCCCTGGTGGGTGGGCACGAAGTGCTCGTAACCGGTGAGGTCCCGGACCACCGCCTCGAGCCGGTAGAAGCTGCGGGCCCCGGCGTAGCTCTCGTCGCCGAGCATGATGGCCGCCCACTGCCGGGTGCTCATGGCGCCGGTGCCCGAGTCGGTCAGCCAGTCGAGCAGCACGTCCTCGGCCCGGAGCTGGAAGACGTTCAGCTTCGCGGCCTCGAGGAGCCCCTCCCGTTCCGGCCGGGTGGTCATTCGGATGGGCTCCACCGACTTGATCCGGAAGGGCTCGATCAGGGTCTTCGGCATGTAGAAGGGTGTACCACCTACCATTTCTCGGGAGGGGGCTTCCAAGTGCGCCTTCCAACGTGGCATTGGATGGGGTCCCCACGCCGCGCCCGCCGGAGGACCCGATGCCCGTTCGCCCGTTCCGCAAGGTCATGGCCGCCAACCGCGGCGAGATCGCCATCCGCATCTTCCGGGCCTGCACCGAGCTCGGGATTCCCACCGTCGCCATCTACTCGGAGGAGGACCGGCTCTCGCTGCACCGCTACAAGGCCGACGAGGCCTACCCGGTGGGCAAGGGCAAGAAGCCCATCGACGCCTACCTGGGCATCGACGAGATCGTGGAGCTGGCCCGGCGCGTGGGCGCCGACGCCATCCACCCGGGATACGGCTTCCTGGCCGAGAACGCCGACTTCGCCGATGCCTGCGAGAAGGCCGGCATCGCCTTCATCGGCCCCACCGGCGAGATGATGCGCAGCCTGGGGGACAAGGTGGCCGGGCGGCGGGCCGCCGTGGCCGCCGGCGTCCCGGTGGTCCCCGGCACGCCCGAGCCCATCCTGCACGACGAGCAGGCGCTCATCTTCGCCCGGCAGCACGGCTACCCCATCATCGTGAAGGCCGCGGCCGGCGGCGGCGGGCGCGGCATGCGGGTGGCGCGCAGCCAGAAGGAGCTGCTCGAGGGGCTCGTCTCGGCCCGCAGCGAGGCCCAGGCCTCCTTCGGCAACCCGGCCGTCTTCCTGGAGCGCTACGTCGAGAACCCCAAGCACCTCGAGGTCCAGGTGCTCGGCGACGCCCACGGGGGCCTGGTCCACTTCTTCGAGCGCGACTGCTCGGTGCAGCGGCGCCACCAGAAGGTGGTGGAGTTCGCCCCGTCCATGGCGCTCTCGCCGGAGCAGCGGGCCGCGCTCTGCGAGGACGCGCTGCGCATCTGCCGGCTGGTCTCCTACCGCAACGCCGGGACCATCGAGTTCCTCCTCGACGGCGACGGGCGCCACTACTTCATCGAGGTGAACCCGCGCATCCAGGTGGAGCACACCGTCACCGAGATGATCACCGGCCGCAACCTGGTCCAGGCCCAGATCCTGGTGGCCCAGGGGTACCGGCTCGCCGATCCCGAGGTCGGCCTCGGCTCCCAGGCCGACATCCAGATGCGCGGCTTCGCCATCCAGTGCCGCGTCACCACCGAGGATCCCCAGAACGGCTTCGCCCCCGACTTCGGGACCATCAAGGCCTACCGGACCGCCGGCGGCGCCGGGGTCCGGCTCGACGCCGGCAACGGCTTCACCGGGGCCCAGATCACCCCGCACTACGATTCACTCCTGGTGAAGGTATGCGCCTGGGGCCTCTCCTTCCAGGAGGCGGCGCGCATCATGCACCGCAGCCTGCAGGAGTTCCGCATCCGCGGGGTGAAGACCAACATCCCGTTCCTGGAGAAGGTGGTCACCCACCCGGCCTTCCTGGACGGCAGCGCCGACACCTCCTTCATCGACCGCCACCCCGAGCTGCTGGTGGCCTCCCGCAAGCAGGACCGCGGCTCCAAGCTCCTCTCCTGGATCGGCGAGGTGGTGGTGAACGGCTCGCCCGGCGTGGCCAAGCCCCTGCGCCCCAGCGAGCTGCGCGAGGCGCCGGTCCCGAAGGTCGACCTGGCCTCGCCGCCCCCGCAGGGCACCCGCGACCTGCTGCTCGCCCGCGGGCCGGAGGGGCTCGCCGCCTGGGCCAAGGACCAGAAGAAGCTCCTCTTCACCGACACCACGATGCGCGACGCCCACCAGTCGCTGCTCGCCACCCGGGTGCGCAGCCACGACCTCCTGCGCATCGCCCCGGCCACGGCGCGGCTGGGGGCCGGGCTCTTCAGCCTGGAGCTGTGGGGCGGGGCCACCTTCGACGTGGCCATGCGCTTCCTCCGCGAGGACCCCTGGACGCGCCTCCACCGGCTGCGCGAGGCCATCCCCAACGTCCTCTTCCAGATGCTGCTGCGCGGCTCCAACGCCGTCGGCTACACCAACTACCCCGACAACGTGGTGGAGCGCTTCGTCGAGGAGGCGGCGGCCAGCGGGGTCGACGTCTTCCGGGTCTTCGACGCCCTCAACTGGACGAAGAGCATGACCGTGGCCATGGAGGCGGTGCGCCGCAGCGGGAAGGTCTGCGAGGCCGCCATGTGCTACACGGGCGACATCACCGACCCGAAGCGGGACAAGTACCCGCTCACCTACTACGTGTCGCTGGCCCGGGAGCTGGAGCGCATGGGCGCCCATTTCCTCGCCGTGAAGGACATGGCGGGGCTCATGAAGCCCATGGCGGCCCGCAAGCTCTTCACCGCGCTCAAGGGCGAGGTGCGCATCCCGGTCCACTTCCACACCCACGACACCTCGGCCGTGGCCTCGGCCACGGTGCTCGAGGCGGCCGCGGCCGGGGTCGACGTGGTGGACGCGGCCCTCTCCTCGCTCTCCGGCCTCACCGCCCAGCCCAACCTGAACTCGCTGTGCGCGGCGCTCGCCGGGACCGAGCGCGACCCCGGCCTCGACGGCCCGGGACTGCAGCGGCTCGCCGACTACTGGGAGGGGGTCCGCGAGTGGTACGCGCCCTTCGAGTCGGGGCTCCGCAGCGGCACGGCCGAGGTCTACTGGCACGAGATCCCCGGCGGCCAGTACTCGAACTACCGGCCCCAGGTGGCCGGGCTGGGGCTCCTCGACCGGTGGGAGGAGTGCAAGGCCATGTACCGGAAGGTGAACATCCTCTTCGGGGACATCATCAAGGTGACGCCCACCTCCAAGGTGGTGGGCGACATGGCGCTCTTCCTGGTGAAGAACGACCTCGAGCCCGAGGACGTGCTGGCCCGCGGCGAGGATCTGGCCTTCCCCGAGTCGGTGGTCGGGCTCATGAAGGGCATGCTGGGGCAGCCGCCCGGCGGTTTCCCGAAGCGGCTCCAGGAGGTGGTGCTGAAGGGGCAGGAGCCCATCCACTGCCGCCCCGGCGAACTGCTCGAGCCGGCCGACCTGGAGGCCGAGCGGAAGAAGGCGGTGGAGCGGGTGGGCGGCCCGGTGGACGACAAGGGGCTCGTCTCGTGGCTCCTCTACCCCGGCGTCTACCCCGAGTTCCGCCGCCACCTCGACGACTACTCCGACACCTCGGTCATCCCGACCCCGACCTTCCTCTACGGCCTCGACCCGGGGCAGGAGACCTCGGTCGAGATCGAGCCGGGCAAGACCCTCATCATCAAGCTCAACGCGGTGGGCAGCCTCCAGGCCGACGGGACGCGCAGCGTCTACTTCGAGCTGAACGGGGAGGCCCGCGCGGTGACGGTCCGGGACCAGGCCGCGACCACGACGACGGCGGCCCGCCCGAAGGCCGATCGCCTGAACCCCAAGCACGTGGGGGCCCCCATGCCGGGCAAGGTGCTCAAGGTGAACGTCATGCCGGGGGACAAGGTCCGCGGCGGGGACGTGCTCTTCGTCACCGAGGCCATGAAGATGGAGACCAACGTCAAGCTGAAGGGGGACGCGACCGTGATCGAGGTCCGGGTCAAGGAAGGGGACAAGGTCGAGAAGGACGACCTGGTCGCCGTGCTGGCCTGACGAGAACGCGAGGAACCGCTACCGGACGACGGCGGTCGCGACCGCGATCGCCCGCGCCAGGTCTGCGGTCAGGTACGGCTTGGCGAGCACCGCGGTGAACCCGAACCGGGCGGGCTCGGACATCACGGCGGCGTCGAAGTACCCGCTGCAGGCGATCGCCACCACGCCGGGATCGATCTCCCGCATGCGATCCAGCGCCTGCGCGCCCCCCATTCCCCCAGGAACCGTCAGGTCGAGCACCACCACGTCGAAGGGCCGACCCTCCTCCCGGCCGAGGCGGAATCGCTCCACCGCCTCGGCTCCGTCGACGGCCGTCTCGACCTCGAGCCCCAGCTTCCGGGCCTGCTTCACGCCCACCTTGAGCACCAGCGGCTCGTCGTCCATGAACAGCACCCGCAGCGGCCACGCCGCCCGGGAGGCGGGCGCCGGAGGAGCGGGGACGGCGGGGGAGCCGTGGGCGGCGGGAAGGAGGACGGTGACCGTCGTCCCCTCGCCGATCTCGGACTCGATCCCGATGTGGCCGCCGTGGCGGCGAACGATGGAGTAGGAGGTCGCGAGCCCGAGCCCGGTGCCGCTCGGACGGGTGGTGAAGAAAGGGTCGAAGACCCTGTGCAGGATCTCCGGCGCGATCCCGTGCCCCCGATCCCGGACCGAGAGTTCCACGAAGTCGCCCGCCTCGAGTCCGGGAACCTCCCCATCCCGCAGCGAGCGCCGGTGGGCCCGGAGCACCACCTCGCCCGATCCGGCCATGGCATGGCGGGCGTTCACGAGCAGGTTGTTGAGCAGCTGGCTCATCTGCCCCTCGTCGGCCTCGACGGAGGGCAGCCCGGGCTCGAGCTCGAAGCGGGCCCGCAGGGAGGACCCGCCGAGTCCCAGCCGCGTCGCGTCCTCCAGCAGGCGGCGAACGTCCAGGATCCGCCGCTCCGGCGCGCCACCGGTCGCGAAGGTGAGGAGCTGCCGGGTGAGGTCGCGGGCCCGGGAGACCGCCGAGAGGGCCACGTCGAGCTCCCCCGCCGCCGGGCTGGACGGGCCGACGTGCCCCCGGGCCAGCTCCACCTGCCCGAACACGGAGGTGAGCAGGTTGTTGAAGTCGTGGGCGATGCCGGCGGCGACCAGGCCCAGCGACTCGAGCCGCTGGGCCTTGCGCAGCTCCTCCTCGGCCCGCTCCTGCTCGGTGACGTCGAGCAGGGTGAGGAGCGCCGCGGTGTGACCCCCGTGGAGGATCCGCTGGCGCAGCCGCCGGACCTTCCGCACGGTCCCGTCCGGGCGGACCACCCGGTAGGCGACGTCGCTGGGCGCAGCCTCCTGCTGGGTCAGCTCCCGCTGCCGTGCCTCGACGAGCATCCGTCGATCGTCGGGGTGCACGACGTCCTCGATCACACGCGCGCCCTCCCGGAGGAGGACGGTGGCCTCGACGCCGGCGATCTGGCAGGCGGCCGGGTTGGCGTAGACCACCCGTTCGTCTTGCACGATCAGGATCCCGGCCAGCGAGCGCTCGGCGATCTCCCGGAACTTCTCCTCGGCCTCGTGACGGGAGGTGACGTCCTCGAGGACCCCGATCATGTGGGCTGCGCCGCCGGACGCTCCCGCCTCCCGGGTCAGGGTGATCTCGCCCCAGAACGTCGTCCCGTCCCTGCGCTGCCCCCGTCGCTCCAGGGTGCCCACGTCGATCTCGCCGGATCGAACGCGGCGCGCCACCTCGGCGTCCCGGGACCGATCGTCGGGGTGAACGACGTCGATCCGGGTACGGCTGCGGATCTCCTCCGGCGTGTAACCGGTGATCTCGCAGTAGCGCCGGTTCACGAGCAGGAACCGGTCCGCCGCGTCGACCGTGAAGATGCCCACCGGTGCGTGCTCGAAGGTGGCGCGCCAGCGCGCCTCGCTCTCGGCGAGCGAGCGGGAGAGCGTGATCGCGCGCTGCCGGGAACGCCAGCTCGCGACCGCAACCGTGGAGAGGCCGGTGAGCAGGAGGACCAGCAGCGCCAGGAAGGCGAGATCGACCGCGACCGGCCGCGACCGCCCGACATCCACGTAGCCGGCTCCGGCGCTGAACCGGACCGCCCAGGTGCGCTGGTTCACCGGGAGCATCCGGGAGAAGGCGAGGACCACCGGCTCCCGATCCTCCGGCCGGGTGTCGTAGATGAGGTGCTCGGCGACCGTCTCCTGGGAATCGAAGACCTCCATCCGGAAGGGAACGCGGTCGAATTCCAGGATCCCGTCCATGAGGTCCTTCATCCGGAGCGGGCTGTAGGCCCAGCCCATCAGCCGCTCGCGCCGCTCTTCCTCGCTCACCGGGACCGGACCTTTTCCGTACACCGGCACGTAGATCAGGACGCCCGGCTGGACCTCCTGGTCGGTCTCCTGGACGAGGGTCACCCGGCCGCTCGTCGCGGCGTCCCCGCGATCCCGCGCGCTCGCCATGGCCTCGCGCCGGATCGCCTCCGAGTACATGTCGTAGCCGAAGGCCCGGAGGTTGCGGCCGGAGAACGGCTCCAGGTAGACGATGCTCGAGTACCGTTCCCGTTGCCCGGGTGGCCTCACCTCGTACTCCGGGAAGCCGTCCGCTCGCATCTTCCGGACGTGCTCCCCGAGCCCTGCCGGAGGGATGGCGACCGCGAAGCCCACGCCCTGGATGCCCTTGTAGGCCTTCTCGAGCTGGAGGGCGGCGACGTAGGCGCGGAACTGCTCCCGGTTGACCGGGCTGGATGCCGTCAGGAAACCCGCCGTTCCCCTCAGGATCTCGTCGTAGGCGTCCAGGCGTTCGACGATCTTGGTGACGACCCGCCCGGCGTCGGCCTCGAAGTGCTTCTGCTCGGCGCGGCGCTGGGCTGCGGCGATGTCGACCCACCAGGAGAGCAGCAACGCCGACGAGGCGAGGAACACGGCGACCGGCACGAAGCCGGCCCAGCGATTCCCCCGCTTGTTCGGAGATGCCGAAGCCATTGCCACTCCCGGGAAGCAGCCTCCGGGCAATGATGTCACGCCCTGCAGGGCTCCCGGTGCCCTTGGTGGGTCTGTCCCACGCCGAAGGGAGACCCGCCCGGGCCTTCCGCCGGCGTGGAGGGCACCGTATCGTGCGCCGATGAAGACCGCGGCCTCCCTCCTTCTCGTCCTCCTCGTGGCCGGGTGCGCCACGCTCGACTCGGCGTCCCAGCCCACCGTCCCGGTCCCGATGTCGGCCGTCCCGCCCGGCAAGCCCGGCCAGTACCCCGGCCCCGGAGGCGAGGTGCTCTGGGCCGACATCGGACAGGCGCAGACCCCGCGCCGCGCCCGCTTCGACGCCTGGCTCGTCGACGGCCCCGACGTCAAGATCGCCCGGCGCCCGGACGGGATGTGGACCGGCACCTTCTTCGGCCGGCCGGTGACCCTCTCCACCTCGCTCGGACAGATCGTCGGGTCGGGCATCGACCTCGCGATCGAGCGTCACGGCGCCGGGACCTGGGTCACCGGCATGGTCTTCGACGCCCCGGTGCGCTTCGAGCTCACGATCACGCGGGTGAAGGGCGGCGCCGGACGCAACACCTTCGACCTGTCGCGCCAGGGGACCGGGCAGTACGACGGTCCCGCCGGCATGCTCACACTCAAGGGCTCCGCCATCACCAACGACGCGCCCATGCCCCAGACTGCGCTGGCACTCCTGGCCGCGCTCCTGCGGTAGCCCGCCTACGGCGAGATCACGAGCCCCACCGTGACATCCCCCTGGACGACGGGGATGCCTGCGCTGACCTGGAACGCCGCGCCGTTCGGGCCGGAGAGGAAGGCGCCGGAGCTGAACAGCACCGGCATCAGGAACCGGGCCTCGAGGCGGAGCCCGATCACCTCGGAGATCCACCACTTCATCCCGCCGCCGAGGTGGAAGGCGAAGAGCCAGGTGTCCTGGGGCTGGATCGTCGCCATCCCGGCCCCGGTCGGCTCGACGCTCCCCGGGCTGAACCAGGCGAGCCCCAGCCCACCCGCCAGGAAGGGCTCGATCGTCCCCTGGTCGAAGGTGGTCACGCCGCCCAGCTGGAGGTACTGGGTGGTCACCGGGAAGGCGGGGCTGCTCGCGTAGAAGGCGCTGGTCGAGGCGAAGCGGGCCTGGGGACGGGCGAAGAGGTAGACCAGCTCGAGCTGCGACTTCCAGTCGAGCGGGATGCCGAGGACGATCCCCGCCTCGGGCGCCGCGTCGAAGGCCAGGGTGCCGCTCGAGCCGTTCACCCGCGTGCTCCAGAAGAGCCCGCCGTACGGGGTGAGCTCGAAGGTCTTCGCCGACGGCTCGACGTAGCCCTGGCGCGTGTACGACTGGGCCCCGGCCGGGCCGGCGGCGCAGGCGAGCAGTCCGGCGAGGAGCAGCGAGGCGCTCGGCTTCTTCACGGGTCGTTCCTCCGGCGCCGAGCCTAGCAGGCGGGGCGGGCGCCGCGACTTCGATGTCCGGATCGATGTCCCTCCCGCTCCGCCGGGGGTATCGTGGGGGCAGCGCCATGCAGCTCATCGTCCGCGGCATCTTCTGGTTCGGCCTCTACGCGTTCCTGGTGACCTTCCCCCTCCTCGTGGGCGCCCTCTCGGTCCCGCGGAGCGGGTCGGGCACCCCGGTCGTGGACCTGGCCGACGGCCTCGGCTACCTGGCGCTCACCATGCTCGCGCTCGAGATGGCGCTGGTCTCCCGCACCGACGAGGCGACCGGCGCCTTCGGGCTCGACGCGCTCCTCCAGTTCCACCGGGAGGCGGGGCTCGCGGCACTGGTCCTCGCCCTCGCCCACGTGGTCCTCCTGCTCTCGACCCGCGGCTACCCGCTCGCCATCCTCGGGCTCGGCCCGGGCGTTCCCTGGCCGATCCGGGTCGGAACGCTCGCCGCGGGGTCCACCCTCCTCCTGGTCGGGATCTCGATCGGGCGGCGCCGCCTGCACCTCCGCTTCGAGACCTGGCAGCTCCTCCACGGGATCCTGGCCGTCGTGATCGTGGGGCTCGGCGTCCTCCACGTGGCGTCGCTGGGCCGGTTCGCCGCCTCGATGCCGATGCGGGTGGTGGGCCTGGTCTACCTGGCCCTCTTCCTCGGCGTGATCCTCCGCTTCCGGGTGCTGCGTCCGCTCGCGATGCTGCGCCGACCCTGGACGGTCCTCTCGAACGATGGGGAGCGGGGCGCCGCGTTCACGGTCCGCCTGGGCCCGGTGGGGCACCCCGGCTTCTCCTTCCAGCCCGGCCAGTTCTGCTGGCTCAACACCGGCCGGACCCCCTTTCACCGCGAGCAGCACCCGATCTCGATGTCCTCGAGCGGCGAGGTGGCCCCGGGCGGGTCCATCGCCTTCACCATCCGCAACCTGGGTGACTGGTCGGGACGGGTCGTTCCCGGACTCCGTCCCGGCGATCGGGTCTGGGTGGACGGCCCGTACGGCGTCTTCACGCCCGACCGGGAAGAGGGGCCGGGCTACGTCCTCGTGGGCGGCGGCGTGGGGGTGACGCCGCTCGTCTCCATGGTGGAGACGCTCGCCGACCGGGAGGACCGGCGGCCGGTGGTGCTCTTCCACGGCGCGCACGTCGAGTCGGACTTGACGCTCTGTGAACGGATCGACGCGCTCCGGGCCCGGCTCGACCTCACCGTGGTCCGGGTGCTCGAGCATCCGCCCGAGGGCTGGGCCGGCGAGGCGGGATTGATCGACGAGGGGGTGCTCCGGCGCCACCTGCCCCACGAGCACCGGCGGTTCCAGTACTTCGTGTGCGGCCCGGCGCCGCTCATGGACGCCATGGAGCGAATCCTTCCCTCCCTCGGCATCCCCGCCGGGCGGATCCACACCGAGCGGTTCGACATGGTCTGAGGCCCCGTGACCCATCGCATCGTCGCCGCCGCCCTCCGTCTCGTGCTCATCGCCTTCGTGGCGAGCGCGGTGGCGTTCGCGCTGGCGGTCCGCTCGCCCGGCGGCGCGGACGGCGCCTGGCCGGCCACGCACCGGAACTTCGGCGCGGGGACCTGCGCCACCTGCCACGGACGCTGACGGAAGGCACCCGGGCGTGTAGAGTCGGTCCGATGCCCTGCCCGGCTTGCGGCTCGCTGAGGGTTCGCCCGTCCCGGCCCCGGGGCCGGCGGGAACAATTCCTCCGGGCCTGGTCGCAGGAACGGTACTTCGAGTGCAGGGAGTGCCACTGGCGCGCCCGCAGGCCCCGCAATGTGCGCGACTCCAGCAATACCGGGATCGACCTGCGGTTCTGGGCGGTGGCCGCCCTGGTGGGGGTCGGCTTCCTGTACGTGCTCTTCCGGGCGGGTTGAACCGGAACGGGTCGAGGCGGACCCTCCCCGATCGAACGCTTCTTTCCGGCGGCGCATCCTGTCTATGAATATTTCACAATGAGTCCCGGGGCCCACTTCGCGATCTTCTGGCTGGCCGGCCTGCTCACCGGCACGCTGCTCGGATGGATGCTCGGCCGCAACACGGGGGTCGAGGCGAGGCGGCAGGCCGAGGCGTCCGAGGACTCGCCCCGTTCCGAACCCCGCCGCGCCGCCTGATCTGCCCCGCCTGACCGGCGCTACCGGAGCAGCCCGAGCAGCCCCTCCATGATCCCCTTCTGGTCGGGGCGGGCGATCCGGTCGATCTCCCCCCGGTCCAGGAAGACCCCTCCGCAGGCGAAGCAGAGGTCTGCGTCCACGCCGCGGAAGGCCACCTCCTGGAGCTCCAGCCCGCACTTGGGGCAGCGCATGTGGTGGAGGGCGCGGAGCCGCTCCTGCTCGGCGAGGGCGGTCTCCTGCTTCGCCGCGAGCGCGATCTTGCGCCGCTTCTCGGCGTCCTCCCGGGCGAAGAACTCGTCCTCCGCGCGGGTCGGCTTCAGGGTCGTCGTGTCGGCCATGGTGTCGTCTCCTTCCTTCGGGTTGGTCAGCCGTGCTGGGGGCGGCGCGGGGCCGCGCCCCGGATGAGCGGGTTCGTCGGGGTGGCGAGCGCCAGGGACCGCAGGCGGCGGATCCGCTCCTCGGCCGGGGGGTGGGTGGAGAAGAGCCGGGTGAGCCCCCCGATCGCTCCGAACGGGTTCACGATGTGGAGGCTGGCGGTGGCCGGCTCGGCCTGGGCGGGGACAACCTCGGCCTCCCGGTGCAGCTTCTCGAGGGCGCTCGCCAGCGCCAGCGGATCGCCGGACAGGCGGGCCCCTGCCTCGTCGGCCAGGTACTCCCGCGAGCGGGAGATCCCGAGCTGGACCAGGGTGGCGCCGATGGGCGCGACCAGGGCGAAGAGCAGGCCGGCGGCGCCGGAGCCCTCCTCGTCCTCGCGCCCCCCGAGCAGGCCGGAGAAGGCGAAGACGTGCGCCAGGTGGGTGACCGCGGTGGCCAGGCCGGCCGCCACCGTGGCGACGAGCACGTCGCGGTTCTGGACGTGGGCGATCTCGTGGGCCAGCACCCCGCGGACCTCGCGGGGCGAGAGCACCTCGAGCAGGCCGCGGGTGACGGCCACGGCCGCCCGCTCCGGGCTGCGGCCGGTGGCGAAGGCGTTGGCGTGCGGGGCGTCGATGAGGAGCACCCGCGGCCTGGGCAGCCCGGCCCGCGCCGAGAGCTCCTCGACCATGCGGTGGAGCTCGGGCGCCTCCTCGCGGGAGACGTCGCGGGCCCCGGACATGCGGAGCACGAGCCGGTCGGAGAAGAACCAGGCGAACAGGTTCATGCCGAGCGCGATCGCGAGCGAGCCCCACATCCACCCGGGCCCGAGGGCGGCGCCCGCCGCGACCACGAGGGCCGAGAGGGCGCCGAGGAGAAGGATGGTCTTCAGCTGGTTCATCGTGCTTCCTCCGTGTCCGGCGTTCCGGTGCCGGCAGGAGGAAGCTAGCCACGCCGCGGCCTGGGGCCATGACGAAATGTCGAACGGTTCATTAGCTTCAACCTAAGCTTTTCGCGATGGCCGCCACCGCCGGGTGGCGCAGGCGGCGCTCCACGGTGATCGCGTGGAAGCGCTCCCGCACCTCCTCGGTGCGCCCCACCGCAACGACCCCGTACTGGGCGCAGACCTCCTTCTCGATCAGGGTGGGCGCCACGAAGATCCCCATGCCGCGCGCGCCGAAGGCCTTGAGCAGCGCGCCGTCGTCGAACTCGCCGACCACCTGGGGCTTCACGCCGTGCGCTTCGAACCAGGGGTCGAGCGCCTGGCGCAGGGCGGTGCCCGGGGTGGGCAGGAGCACCGGGGCCCCGTCGAGCGATCCAGGGAATCCCCTGCGCAGGTGAGCCAGGCCCGGGACCGCCAGGAAGACCACCCCGCACTCGGCGAGCAGGT